>NZ_DBGS01000030.1:0-40486 GCF_002295455.1 Thalassospira sp. UBA848
AGGCTAAGCCAGCCTGGAAAAGACCTGATGCCAATTGAATAACTTATAAGACTCGGGGCTGTTTTCTTAATTTATGCTCGGGCTGGGGCAACGCATGGCCGATCAGGTCAAACTCCAGGCGCGAATTTCTGGTCGGCATGAACAACAAACCAGCTAATTGCTGTTTCGTTGATGCTCTAGACACAGATGAGAAGGAGCTGCCGCTGTAGTGCGAAATCGTTGTCAACTTCTTGGCACGAATGACAGCTTTTATGGCACGAATGACAACTTTTGTGGCACGTGACATGACAATTGCTGCACGGTAGACCCGGAGGGACTTGAACCCCCAACCAGACCGTTATGAGCGGTCGGCTCTAACCAATTGAGCTACGGGTCCCCAAGACAAAAGTCCGGGTAAAGAAAAGACCGCACCGGTGGTCCGGTGCGGTCCCGAAAACTAGCGATTTTCCGGCCAAGGTCAAGCCCGAACGTCGCGTAATTTCTTAATAATCGAGGAACGAACGCAATTTACGCGAGCGCGACGGATGCTTGAGCTTGCGCAGCGCTTTTGCTTCGATCTGACGGATACGTTCGCGGGTCACAGAGAACTGCTGACCAACCTCTTCGAGGGTGTGGTCGGTGTTCATGCCGATCCCGAAACGCATACGCAGAACACGTTCTTCACGCGGGGTGAGCGACGCCAGAACGCGCGTGGTGGTTTCACGCAGGTTGGCCTGGATCGCAGCATCGAGCGGCTGAACGGCGTTCTTGTCTTCGATGAAATCGCCAAGATGGCTGTCTTCCTCGTCCCCGATGGGGGTTTCGAGCGAGATCGGCTCTTTGGCGATTTTCAGAACCTTGCGGACCTTCTCAAGCGGCATCTGCAGTTTTTCAGCCAGCTCTTCCGGGGTCGGTTCACGGCCGATTTCATGCAGCATCTGGCGCGATGTACGCACCAGCTTGTTGATGGTCTCTATCATGTGAACCGGAATACGGATCGTGCGCGCCTGATCGGCGATCGAACGCGTAATGGCCTGACGGATCCACCAGGTCGCATAGGTCGAGAATTTGTACCCGCGGCGATATTCGAATTTGTCCACCGCCTTCATCAGGCCAATGTTGCCTTCCTGAATCAGGTCAAGGAACTGAAGACCACGGTTGGTGTATTTCTTGGCGATCGAGATCACGAGACGCAGGTTGGCCTCGATCATTTCCTTTTTCGCCCGGCCGGCTTCACGTTCGCCCTTGTTGACCACGCCATAAACGCGACGGAATTCGCCAATCGGCAGCCCGACCTCGGCGGAAACACCACCAACGCCTTCGCGCAGATTGGCAATTTCATCGGAATAGCGTTCGACAAAGGTTTTCCACCCCTTGCCCGGCAAGCCGCCAACGCGCTCCATCCAGTTCGGGTCAAGTTCATGGCCCTGATACTGTTTGATGAAGTCCGGACGTTTGATCTTGCAACGATCCGCAAAGCGCAGAAGCTTGCCTTCAAGACCCAGCAGACGGTTGTTCAAACCGGTCATGTGATCCAGAAGCTCTTCGATACGGAAGTTGTTCAGGTGAACATCTTCCATCAGATCGACCATCTCGTTCTTGAGCTTGTTATAGCGCTTCTCGGTTGCGGCCGGAACGGCTTCACCCTTGTTCAGCGCCACAAGACGCTGTTCCTGCGCCTTGTGCAATTTCTCATAGGTCTTGGCGATCAGTTCGAACTTCTCAAGAACCTGCTCGGTCAGTTCCTCTTCCATTTTGGAAAGCGAAACGTTGACCTGCTCGTTCTCGTCATCGTCGTCGTCGTCGCCGTCACCCTCACCTTCTTCGCCTTCGGATTTTTCGGACTCTTCTTCGTCGTCCTCTTCTTCCTCGGCCTCGTCGGTAATGCCTGCGGGGGTTTCGGTTTCTGCCTCGTCATCATCGTCATTGGCAGATTCAAAGCTTTCGACATCGGCTTCCGCATCGACGTCGGTATCTTCTTCGTCCTCACCCTCGGCTGCGGCAATTTCCGCCTCCGGACCACCGCCATAGGTGGTTTCAAGGTCAATAACGTCACGCAGCAGAAGCTCGCCAGCCTGAAGCTGGTCATGCCAATTCACGATCGCACGAATGGTCAGCGGGGATTCGCAGATCCCGCCAATCATCATGTCACGACCGGCTTCAATACGTTTGGCAATGGCGATTTCGCCTTCGCGCGAAAGCAGCTCAACACTGCCCATTTCGCGCAGATACATACGTACCGGGTCATCGGTCCGGCCAACATCTTCTTCCGAGATGTTGCCACGCGGATCGGCTTCGGCATCGTCGCTGTCGTCATTGTCGTCGGCTTCGTCAGCATCGATGACATTGATGCCCATCTCGTTGAGATTGCTCATCACGTCTTCGATCTGCTCCGAGGAGAAATGCTCGGATGGCAGGGCCGCGTTCAACTCATCGACCGAGATGTGGCCTTTCTCCTTGCCCTTGGCAATGAGCTTTTTAATGGCCGCCTTGTATGTATCGAGAAGAGGTCCGTCTGTGTTTTCAGAAGAGTTCTTTTTCTCTTCAGCGTTCGAAGTCTTAGACGACATCTATTCCCCGTTTCCCGCTGGGTACGTTCGTACCGTTGTTGTCCCAAGCGCCGTATCTCTTAGCGCAAATCACAAATAGCCCGATCGCTGATCCAGACCACACATTGATCCAAGATCAGTCGTCGAGCTTAAACACTTTCTCCCGGCGCCGGGCGAGATCGTCTCGTCGATGAGAAAACCTCTCCCATTCCTCCTCGCTGGTATCTGCTGCCAACTGTCGGACGGCGTATTTTGCCTCTTCGTCCTCCAGGGAGCTTACAGCCATGGAAAAAACCTGCTTCCAACCCGTCAGGGCCCGTTCAAGCGGCGTTTCGGGCTTGGCGAAAGCAGCGTGCGCAATTACATCCGCACCAACCACCCGCAAAACTGTCTCTGACAGCCCGTCGCGCTCCAAATGGGCCTTGATCGTTTCGCAATCAAGTCCAGGATCATCGTCAAGCAGCTTTAAGACGGCCCGACGAAGATTGTCAAGCGCGGAGTCTGCACAACTATAGATTCCAAGCTGTTCACCGATCTCGTCATGCAAGGCAGGATGATTGATCAGCGTCAGCAAAAGAATGGAGTCCTGCAGGTCGCGCTTCTTTTGCATGGGCGGTCGCGACATGCCCGGTACCGCTTTACCGGCCGGACCCCAGAAATGGTCATTTTTTCCGCGTTTGCCACCCCAGCCGCTTTTTTTATTTTGAAACCCACCGGAATACCCGGAGCGGTTTGCAGCCTTTCCGCCGCGATCACCCTTGAACAGTTTCCAGATGCGGTCGCGGAAAAACGAATTGTATTGTGACCGCACAGCTTCGTCGGCGATCACGGAGATGCGCTGATTGATCGTGGCTTCAAGGGCGGCACGCCGTTCGGGCGTATCAATCTTGTGCGTCCCTGCATCCATGCGCCAGACAAGCTCTGCCAACGGCACGGCATGATCAATAATTTTACGGAAACTGTTAAAGCCGTCCGGGGCTGCCATCAAACTATCGGGGTCCTCGCCCTCGGGCAGGATGGAAAACAGCAATGATTTGCCGGGGCGCAGGATCGGCAGGGCACGTTCGGCCGCACGCACAGCGGCCCGCTTTCCGGCGGCATCCCCATCCAGACACAGGATCGGCTCGTTGGTCATTTTCCAAAGTTCACCAATCTGTTCTTCGGTCACTGCCGTGCCCAGTGGGGCCACCGCCCCGCGAAAGCCCGCGCGATGCAGGGCAATCACATCCATATAGCCTTCGGTCACGATGATCGGCGCATCCTGTTGTGATGCTTCGCGCGCCTGCGGCAGGCCATACAGCAATCGCCCCTTGTGAAACAGCGGGGTGTCCGGACTGTTAAGGTATTTCGGCTTGCCGTCGCCCATCACACGGCCACCAAACGCGACCACCCGTCCGCGCCGATCCAGGATCGGGAACATGACGCGGCCACGGAACCGGTCATAGCTTTGACGACCGCTATCTTCGGGCTCAATCAGAAGTCCGGCTTCGACCATCAGCTTTTCGTCGATATCTTCGCGTTTAAGGGCGGCCTTAAGGGCCCCGCGATTATCCGGGGCATACCCCAGCCGGAAGTCAGAGATGGTTTTGTCATCCAGCCCGCGCTGATGGAAGTAATCAAGCCCTTCCTTGCCTTCGGGCATGCGCAACATCCGCTCAAAGAACGCACAGGCTGCTTCCATGACCTCGTAAAGGGTTTTGGCCTTTTTTTCGCGTTCCTGCGCTTCGCGCGATTGTTTGGGAACCTCCATACCGACCTGGTTGGCCAGTACTTCGACCGCCTCGACAAAGGTCAGGCCGCGGGTATTCATCACAAAGCTGATGACATCGCCATGCGCCCCGCAGCCAAAGCAGTGATAGAAACCCTTTTGCTCGTTGACGGTAAACGACGGGGATTTTTCAGAATGGAACGGGCACAGCCCGGAATATTCCCGGCCGCGTTTGATCAGCTTCACCGATGTACCGACGACGTCCGCCAGCCCCACCCGTGCCCGCAGGTCGTCAAGAAACGACTGGGGAAAGCTCATGTGTGCCCCGTTCCCGTAATGCCACAGCGACATGCTGCGACGAAGTTGATTGGTCCCTGCCCCGGTTGACCTGATTTGATGTGATTATTGCCCGGTCCCGGGACGACGAAAGCCGGACGATTTTACACGCCCGGCTTCCAAATTACAGTGTGCTGTTAGGATTAACCCAACAGTTTTTTGGCAACACCGCCAGCTTTGCCGAAATCCATCGTACCGCTGTACTTCTCGCGAAGTGCGGCCATGGTGCGGCCCATATCCTTAAGGCAGGTTGCACCGATTTCCGAAACCGTACCGCGCACGGCTTCTTCGATTTCGTCATCAGACAACTGGGCTGGCAGGAACTTTTCGATCACCGCAATTTCTTGCGCTTCCTGTTCTGCCAGTTCCGGGCGGTTGCCCTTGGTGTACATTTCGATGCTTTCACGGCGTTGCTTTACCATCGCCTGAAGCAGATTGATGATCTCGTCATCTGAAATGCCGTCCGTGTTGCCATCGCTCCGCGCGGCAATATCGCGTTCTTTCAGTGCAGCCAGAATAAGGCGCACGGTGGTTACGGAGCAGGCATCCTTTTCGAGGACAGCCTTTTTCAAAGCGTCATTAAGCTGCGATCGCAGCATGGCTCATCTCTGATTCTGTGGAAGAAAGGAGCGAACATACCGCAAATCGGCAATTGAAGCAAAGAAAACATTAATATCTAAGTCATTGATTTTATTGAATAAATAAAAGTTTAGATGCGTTCTTGACATGCCATGCCGACTCCCGTAGACATCCGCCAATTTGCCTGCCGGGATCACGCTTTGCCCCGCTTTCAGCATGCAACACTGCCGCTTTAACCATCGTCAGTTCATCTTGCTGGAAACCGCTTGGCACGTCTGCATGGCCGGTATGCAGGTTAATTGCAGCCGTTTTTATCGGCTTGCGTAGAAATATTATATATAAAAAGACTCCGTGTTTCACCGTGGAAAGATCGAAAGGACATTTGCCAATGTCAGCGCCCACGCACACCCCGCCACCTGGTGCTTCTGCCGTTCTGGTTCTCGCAGACGGTTCAGTTTTTTGGGGACGCGGCGTCGGGGCCCGAGGAGAGGTCGTTGGTGAAGTCTGCTTCAACACCTCGATCACGGGCTATCAGGAAATCATGACGGACCCGTCTTACGCCGGTCAGATGATCACCTTTACCTTCCCCCATATCGGCAATGTCGGCACCAACGACGAAGACATCGAAAACGCCAAACCGGTCGCCCTTGGCTGCATCCTGCGCCAGGACATTACCGATCCTTCGAGCTACCGCGCCCAGAAGCATTTCAACGAGTGGCTGGCAGAACATGGCCGGATCGGGATTGCAGGCGTTGATACCCGCCACCTGACCAAACGCATCCGGACCGAAGGCGCACCAAACGGTGTGATCTGCCACAGCCCGGACGGCACCTTTGATATCCCGGCACTCATCGCCAAGGCCAATGACTGGCCGGGCCTTGAAGGCATGGACCTTGCCAAGGACAACAGCTGCACCACCGGTTACGACTGGGACGAAGCGCTTTGGAGCCGCGAAGGCGGATATGGCAAGGTCGGCAATGCCAAGCACCATGTCGTTGCCATCGATTACGGTGTTAAGCGCAACATCCTGCGCAACTTGGCCAGCCTTGATTGCAAGGTCTCGGTTGTTCCGGCCACCACCCCGGCCGATGAAATTCTTGCGATGAACCCGGATGGTATCTTCCTGTCCAACGGCCCGGGCGATCCGGCAGCCACTGGCGAATATGCGGTCCCGACCATCAAAACCCTGATCGACAGCGGCAAGCCGGTCTTTGGCATCTGCCTTGGTCATCAGATGATGGCGCTGGCACTTGGTGCGAAAACCATGAAAATGGATGTCGGCCATCGTGGTGCGAACCACCCGGTCAAGGACACGACCACCGGCGTTGTTGAAATCACATCCCAGAACCATGGCTTTGTCGTCGACAAGGACAGCCTGCCTGACAACGTCGAAGCAACGCACTTCTCGCTGTTTGATGGTTCGCTTGCGGGATTGCGCCTTAAGGACAAGCCGGTCTTTGCGGTTCAGTACCACCCCGAAGCATCGCCGGGGCCACATGACAGCCACTACCTGTTCAAACGTTTCGTTGGTCTGATCGAGGACGCCAAAGCCTGACCCGATAATCAGGACACGCCCAAGACTACGCGATTAACGGACTTAAACGAGGCGGTGCTGCCATCGCGCCTGCCCTTGCGAAAAGCGGAAAACGACATGCCGAAACGTACAGATATCAAATCAATCCTCATCATCGGCGCCGGCCCGATTGTTATTGGTCAGGCTTGCGAGTTTGACTATTCCGGTGCTCAGGCCTGTAAGGCGCTCAAGGAAGAGGGTTACCGGGTCATTCTGGTCAACTCGAACCCGGCGACCATCATGACGGACCCGAACCTGGCCGATGCAACCTATATCGAGCCGATCAAACCGGCCATGGTTGCCAAGATCATCGAAAAGGAACGCCCGGACGCGATCCTGCCGACCATGGGCGGTCAGACGGCTCTTAACACGGCCCTTGCCCTGCATGATGATGGCACGCTTGAAAAATACGGCGTCGAGATGATCGGTGCGAAGAAGCACGTCATCGAAAAGGCCGAAGACCGTCAGCTGTTCCGCGAGGCCATGGACAAGATCGGCCTTGAAAGTGCCCGCTCTGCGATGGTCAGCACCTTCGAGGACGCGGTCAAGGCGCTTGAGGTCACAGGCCTTCCGGCGATCATCCGCCCAAGCTTCACCCTGGGTGGTGAAGGTGGCGGCATTGCCTATAACCGTGAAGAATTCGAACAGATCGTGCGCAACGGTCTGGCAATTTCCCCGACCCACACGGTCCTGATCGAAGAGTCCATTCTGGGCTGGAAAGAATATGAAATGGAAGTCGTCCGCGACAATGCGGATAACTGCATCATCATTTGCTCGATCGAAAACGTCGACCCGATGGGCATTCACACGGGTGACTCGATCACGGTGGCCCCGGCCCTGACCCTGACCGACAAAGAATACCAGATCATGCGCGACGCATCGCTTGCCGTCCTGCGCGAGATCGGTGTGGATACCGGTGGCTCGAACGTTCAGTTCGCGGTGAACCCGGATGACGGTCGTCTGATCGTCATTGAAATGAACCCGCGCGTATCGCGCTCCTCCGCGCTGGCATCCAAGGCGACCGGCTTCCCGATTGCCAAGATCGCCGCAAAGCTGGCAGTTGGTTACACCCTTGATGAACTTGATAACGACATCACCGGCGTGACCCCGGCCTCGTTCGAGCCGACCATCGACTATGTCGTCACCAAGATCCCGCGCTTCACCTTTGAAAAGTTCCCGGGTGCCAAGCCGCTTTTGGGTACTGCGATGAAGTCGGTTGGTGAAGCCATGTCAATCGGCGGCTGCTTTGCCGAAAGCCTGCAAAAAGGCCTGCGTTCGATGGAGACCGGGCTTACCGGCCTGAATGAAGTCAAAATCGAAGGTGCCCCGGACAAGGCCGCTATCCGTGCGAAGCTGACCCAGCCGATCCCGTTCCGTATTCTTTACGCCGCCCAGGCTTTCCGTCATGGCCTGACGCTTGAAGAAATCCAGACGGCAACGAAGTTTGATCCCTGGTATCTCAAACAGCTTGAAATGCTGGTTGGCGAAGAAGAAAAAGTCCGCGCCAATGGCATCCCGGCCGACAAGCAGGAACTGTTGCGCCTCAAGAAGCTTGGCTTCTCGGATGCGCGACTTGCCGAGTTGGCCGGCAAGGAAGAAGACGCTGTCCGTGCGGACCGTCAGGCGCTTGGCCTGCGCCCGGTTTACAAACGTATCGATACCTGCGCTGCCGAATTCCCGTCACGCACCTCGTACATGTATTCCATGTATGAAGGTGATGGCTTCTTCGAGCCGGAAAACGAAGCCGAAGTCACCGACCGCAAGAAAGTCATCATCCTTGGTGGTGGGCCGAACCGTATCGGTCAGGGGATCGAGTTTGACTACTGCTGTGTGCACGCGGCCTATGCGCTGCGCGAAGCAGGCGTTGAAGCCATCATGGTCAACTGTAACCCGGAAACGGTTTCAACGGACTATGACACCTCCGACCGCCTGTATTTCGAGCCGCTGACGGCCGAGGACGTGATCGAACTTTGCCAGCTTGAACAGTCCAAGGGCGAGCTGCTTGGCGTTATTGTTCAGTATGGCGGTCAGACCCCGCTGAAACTTTCCGCCGCACTTGAAAATGCCGGCATCCCGATCCTCGGCACCAGCCCGGACAGCATTGACCTTGCCGAAGACCGCGACCGGTTCCAGGAACTGATCAACAAGCTTGGCATGAAGCAGCCGGCCAACGGCATTGCCCGTTCAGTCGACGAAGCTGTCCAGATCGCTGAGGGCATCGGTTATCCGATCGTCATCCGCCCAAGCTATGTTCTGGGTGGTCGTGCGATGGAAATCGTCCACACCACCGAAGACCTTCTGCGCTACATGCACGAAGCCGTTCAGGTCTCTGGCAAAAGCCCGGTCCTGATCGACAGCTTCCTGCTTGATGCGATTGAAATTGATGCCGATGCGGTGTCAGACGGCGAGAACGTTTTTGTCGCAGGCATCATGCAGCACATCGAGGAAGCCGGCATTCATTCCGGTGACTCGGCGTGTTCGCTGCCGCCCTATTCGCTTGATGATGCGATGATCGAACGCCTCAAGGCGCAGACGGTTGAACTTGCCAAGGCGCTTGATGTCGTCGGCCTGATGAACGTTCAGTTCGCGATCAAGGATGACGAGATCTATCTGATCGAGGTCAACCCGCGTGCCTCGCGTACGGTGCCGTTCGTCGCCAAGGCCACTGGCAACCCGATTGCCAAAATCGGCGCCCGCATCATGGCTGGCGAAAAGCTTGCTGACTTTGACATTGATCACGGTCCGTTCAAGCATATTGCCGTCAAGGAAGCGGTCCTTCCCTTCAACCGCTTCCCGGGTGTCGACACCCTGCTTGGCCCGGAAATGCGCTCGACCGGTGAGGTCATGGGTCTTGATACCGATTTCGGTCGCGCCTTTGCCAAGGCACAGATGGCAGCAGGCCACACCCTGCCGCTTGAAGGCAAGGTGTTCATCTCGGTCAAAAACTATGACAAGCCTGCCGCTGTTCAACTGGCGCGCGACGCCATTGCCCTTGGTTTTGGTGTGGTTGCAACCCACGGAACGGCGGAAGTTCTTGAAAAAGAAGGGCTGGACGTCACCCCGGTCAATAAGGTACAGGAAGGACGTCCCCACATTGTGGACATGATGAAGAACGGCGATATCAAACTGGTGTTCAACACCACAGAGAGCAAACAGGCCGTGGTCGACAGTTTCTCGATCCGCCGGACCGCTCTTACCGATGACATCCCGTACTACACCACAGTTGCCGGTGCCCGTGCTACTTTGCGTGCAATCGACAACCTGAAACGCGGCGCACTTGCAGTCCGACCCGTTCAGGAATATCTTGGGGACAAGTACTAAGGTTCTCGTTCGAACCTGACGGAAGAATTCAGACCGCCCGGCGGGATGCCGGGCGGTTGATTTTGTAGTATCGACCGCTAATAAGAATAGGCTGTGAGCGCGATGGAAAAAGTACCAATGACCCCCCAGGGGCATCAGCGTCTCGAAGAAGAACTGAAGCATCGCAAGTCCGTTGAACGCCTTGAAATCATCAAGGCCATCGCGGACGCCCGTGAGCATGGCGATCTTTCGGAAAACGCCGAATACCATGCCGCACGCGAACGCCAAAGTTTCTGCGAAGGTCGTATTGCCGAGCTCGAAGACGTTCTGAGCCGCTCCGAAGTGATCGACGTGCCATCTTTGGCTGGCAATGTCGTTAAATTCGGCGCCAAGGTAGAACTTGTCGACGAAGACACCGAAGAGGAAACCACCTATCAGGTGGTCGGCCCGATTGAAGCCGACATCAACGCAGGTCGTATTTCGACCACGTCTCCGATCGGTCGTGCGCTGATTGGCAAGTCGGTTGGTGATTCTGTCGAAGTCACCGTACCGGGCGGCACCAAAAGCTATGAAATTCTGAAGGTCGATTTTTCCTGACCGGGAAACAGCTGATCAAGATCAGGGCCCGGGAAATTCCCGGGCTTTTTTCATTTCAGAATTTCATCGAGACACAGACAAAAAAAGCCGGGCAGATGCCCGGCTTTTTTGCTGGTTGGGACGCAGGCTGGAACTTATCCGGATTTCGCCAACTGATCGAGAACCGCCTCGACATTGCGGTTAAGATCGGTTGCTTCGGACCCAAGATGATCCGCACTTCCCAAAAGATCAGTTGCGGTTTCGCCAGTCTGATCAGAAATTTCGGAAAGCTGATGGATCAGGTCAGAAAGATCACGTGTCGCATCAACAGTAACATTCAGGCTTTGCGCGATCTCACGGGTTGCGTTCTGTTGTTCATCCATCGTCGACGAAATGGTTGCCGCAACTTCCACCAGATCTCCGATGGTTTCCGAAACACCATTCACCGCAGCCACTGAATCACCTGTCGCTGACTGAATGTCCGCAATCTGTTGGGCGATTTCATCGGTCGCACGGGCTGTCTGGTTGGCAAGGTTCTTGACCTCGTTGGCCACAACAGCAAAGCCTTTGCCCGCCTCACCGGCACGGGCGGCCTCGATTGTCGCATTCAACGCCAGCAAGTTGGTTTGGGACGCGATATCGGTAATCAGGTTAACGACCTCGCCGATTTTGTCAGCCGCGTTTGACAGCCATTCGATCCGCTCGCTCGCAGTTGAGGAACGCGAAACCGCATTGTCGGTAATCTCGCGCGCCCGGACGATCTGGCGCGAAATCTCGTCTGCCGATGCGTTGATCTCCTCAACAGCCGATGCCGCTGACTGGACGTTTTGCGATGTTTCCTCGGACGCGTGTACAGCACCAACAGAGGCGTCACGCCCCCGACGCGCACGTTCATTAAGATGTTGGGCGCGCTGTTGAAGCTGGACCGATTCTGCGTCAACCGCGCTCGCAGATTTACCAATCATTGCGGTAATCTGCTCTGCCAGTTCACGTTTGAAGTTATCGCGTTCAACATTGCGCTGTTTGCGCAGCTGCTCGTTCTGGGCAAGCAGTGTCTGCGCCGAACTTGCCGCTTCTTCGGCCTCGCTACGTGCCGTTTCGGCATTGGCCAGCGTCTGGTACAGGCTTTTGCTTGACCAAATCAAAACGCCGGCTTCAACAATCACAACAACGGCGTGCAGCACGACACGGAAGAAATCCGCACCCTCGGGAAATACCCAGTACGGTACCGCAAAATTCAAAACCAGATGGTGCAGGGCAATCACCCCGGACACCACCACAATCGTTTTCCAGCACACCAGCGCGCCAAGCACAGCCAGGGCGGCAAAGAAATACATGTGGATGTCGATCTGCCATTCATGCCCGCGGAAGGCATATACCAGCACCGCGACCTGCAAAATCAACGCAGAGGCAACAATAAAGCGCGAAATCTGCGCCTGCGGGCCAGCTGCACGACAAACAACAAATGCAATGACTGCAAATATCGCGCTCGCGATCAGCGGCGAAACAGCGTCACCGCTTGCAAAATGCCCGGCAATCGCGCTCAGCGGTATATGCACAGCCATGATGACAAACAGGGCTTTAATCGCATTGGCGCGAATTTCTTGTAACTTTTCCATAGGTTTTCACCCAACTCTCAAAAGGCGTTCTTCGCTGCGCCAGCATCGAAACAGGCTGACGTAATCAACGGCGACATTGCAAACAAAGCACCGAAATCCTCGGCTTCCGGCACCGCGCCATCGTCACGAACGACGACAGCCATGCGCCCAAAGCCCCCGAATCTCGCAACACGACCACCAGCCTCGCCGACTTGTTCGAGAATTTCCTGCTCGGTCATCGTGAACGGAAAAACCATCCCGACACCCTGCATGGCATCAGATGGCCGATAAGAAAGGACAGCCAGAAGCGTCACCCCGACAATCGCAAAAAGGATCGTCGGCACGATCCCGCGCCAACCGTCCTCTTCAACGGCATAGTTCGTGCTGGTTTCCGGGGCTTTTTGAAATGCTTCCAATTACCATCCTAAGATATAAACAGTAAACCTTATGTATAGGTACTATACTTATTGCTATCTAGTGTTCCTGACAAGGATTTTCATCCGGACGTTTAGGAAGAAAGATGCAAGACATCTATAGATAGCCCCTTGCTAAATATCTGTTTTGCGGGACTTTCTTCCTACGATCAAATTCGCGTCCGGATCACTTTCACGCACGCGCATGGCTCCATTGCCGATATCGTATAGACCGGATGCAACACGTATAGGTTTATTGGAGATGATACCTTGCCCCTATCCTTACAAGGGTCAGGCAACAAATAAACCGGCGCAAATTGGCGCCGGTTTTACTGTCAACATCATAGGTTTAAGAGCAGGTATGAGAGGCCCTTGATCAGTCCTCAACGAAGATATCAACAAGAGCAACAAAAGGTTTTTCCCGCACCATCCTGGTAAGCGAAATTAACATGATTGAACTTCGGCAACATCAGTGTGGCGAGCAAAATTCCGACACATCAACACCGAGAATGACTCGAAGTTGGCGACCATCAATGGTGACTATCCCAGAAAAAATACACATAAAAATTGAAGATCAACCACCTAATTTCTCTTTAAATTGCACATTGACCTAATTAATGTAGCCCTAAGATACGCCTTTCCGAAACAAACTTATCCAAGAAGAGAAACGGGAAGACTGTTCGCGCGGGGTGAACGAATTCGGGGCCTATATGTGTTTATAATTGCTGCATTGAAACGGCGCCTTTCGGAGCCGCTACGTCCTTTTTACGCTCTGTTTCGATCAGTGCCAGACCTACTGATCCTGGTCGCGATCATGTTTGTGGATCCGTTCGGCTTTTCAAATACAACTGACGAACGGTCCAAAAATGTTTTCTATCAGGTCACCTCACCATTCTACCCTGGCCATGCGCGTGACGACATCGCGGTCGTTCTGATTGATGATGCGTCAGTCGAGAGCGAGTTTTTCGATTGGCCCCCGTCATTTGACCAATATGACACCTTGTTATCGTCCGTTGGAACTTATGGGCCTAAAGCAATTTTCTTTGATCTTCTTTTTCTTGATCCACGCGGGCAGGAAGAGGACCTAGATTTCTTCGCAGATAGCATCCGCGCGATTCGTGACGTCAATGATACACCCGTCTTTGCCATGGGTGCCGCATCAGTTCATGCTCAAACCGAAAACTGCTTTTCCGACAGCATCAGTGTTCTCCAGAAAATAGACGATGCCGTAACCGATCTGCCATTTTTCAGGTTCTCCGGTTACGGAAACGACTACCCGATGTACACAAAGTGCGACGGGAAAACCTTGCTTTCGCCTGCAGCAGAGCTTCTCAAAGCAGTCTGCAGCACAGGAACGAATGATAACGACGAAGCCGGAGTATGCCCGGACACAAAGCTTGGCGATGAACAGCATCTAACCGAATCAATTCCACAAGCAATCTCTGTCAGATGGGGGGAAGCCACAGCACCGATAAATCAACGGCTTTATCCGGCAAGTTTCGATGGTGAAGGCAATGACTGTGCCAAACCTTCTGATGGATTAATTGAAAAACTGATGCGAAGTGCCAGCTATTTTATTGGCGCGTTCTCGGAGCGACTGCGCCCAGATATCTCAGCGAACTGTATCTACCATCCGCATATATCCGCCTTCGACCTGGTCGTGCGCGCAAAACAGGCAAGTCACTTGGCAACGGTCGACAACGCAAAGCAGGTTCAGGCTTCCCGCGAAATTCTGGAAGACTTCCTAAACAACAAGGTCGTCCTGATTGGTCTGGATGTTGCGGGCGTACGAGACACCGTCATTTCACCCGTTCAAGGAACAGTTCCAGGTGTTATGGCGCATGCTATGGCCCTTGATAATGCACTTGCACTGGGGTCGGATTTGCAACGCGCTGCCCCGGATCTTTTGTGGGAGGCCGACGGGACTGATGCCATTGAAATTGCCGGGCTGCTTGTCCTGACTTTGCTTCGCTGGCGATTGGCCAGCAATGGCCATGCTCACTCGAAACCAGCCCTCCCAAAAGGCTTTATCAGGTTTTCGTTGCTGGCGCTGGCGTGTGTCGTCTTCTTCTTCGCCTTGATCGCCGCGACCTTTTTCATCCTACGATGGTCACCAATCAACTGGATCGGCCTTATAGGGCTCGGCTGGGCATATATTGCGTTTTGCTACAGTACAACTGTGCAGCGCCCCACCGCGAAGGGAAATATTCATGAATAGCAACTTCTTCACACACAGAAACAAGAGCAGTTTGGAGGGCTCCACAATGTCTCGGAAGTTCGTTTGGGCAATGATGTGCATCTTTTGTCTGGCAATCATGATTCCTTCGATTCTGCCCGCCAACGCAGAAGACCAGCCCAGACTGCAGATTATCAACTACATTTCAGCTGATGGAAAGATCACAGTCTATGATGACAAAGCCAAAGCTGTGGGACAAAAAAAGATTGATACACTGCCGCTTCCGGTCAATGTGCTTGGAACAGCAAGGGGTGGAAAACTCTATAAAATAAAGGACAATTTCTGGGTCCGATCCATGTCAGTACAGGTTAATCAACCGGCCGATCTGGCCCCGACCAACATTTCTATTCTCGAAGCGAAAACCGGCAGACCCTCGGATGAGAAAAGCCATTCTGGACGGGGGATTAAATGATGCAATTTCCCGTCAGCCTCAAACGCCTTGTTCCGGGATCAATGGCTTCGAACCGATCTGCGTTCATCGTTGCCGCAATGATTGCGACTACCGTTCTTTCTGGTTGTCAGACGATGAAGACCCTTCAGACACACGTCTCTGGTGGAACCTATAATACATTTGACGGGAAACTTATCGAAAGCGCCGAGGACCGTATCGCTGACCCCGTCGAAGTGACGCCATTTACGACATTGCTCGATCAGTTCAACGTCGAGCAAGATGGTCAGCAAATTGGCTTTAACGTCAGAAACCGTATGGAAACAGAGCGTGCAGAAGCATTGAAAGAGCTGTCTGCGCGTGATCTTGAACTTCGCGAACTCCAGTTTAACAGTATTCAGGAACTAAGCGGCGAAGGCGCCAAGGCACTTACATCCTACGTTTATTCAATCGTTTCCCGACTGATTGAACAGTGGCCCCATGAAAGACCCGAGATTTCCGTCGCAATCATCCGAAGTGACAATTACAGCGCGTCCATGAGCGCAAACGGCATTCTAAGACTGAACACGTCCGTCTTGCTTAATGCCGATGACGAAGATGAAGTGGCTGCCATCATCGCACATGAACTCGCGCATGCTCTGCTTCAGCATCACAATGCTGACGACCAACAGGCAATCGAAGACAAATCGATCATTGTTGCCTCACAATTTGCAGCCGGCTGGCTGGCTGGGAATTCTGACAATGCTGCAACCCAAAATGCAGCCAAAGCCCTGATGATTTCCGGTTTTGGCATGTATCGCATTAACAACAGCATTCTGTACCCTGGGTGGAAACGCCATCAGGAAGACGAAGCAGATCTTCTCGCCGTGGATTTGCTGTTTCGCGCAGGCTATGACTGGGAGAGGATGACAACCGTACTCGAACGCCTCGACAGCGAACAAAAGCGCGTTCAGGCCGAAAAAATTGCCCGCGAACAGGAAATCGAAAATAGTAAGAAACAGCTCGGCGAATACACCAATCTGTCTGACGTTCTGAATGTCGGCTTGACTAATGTCGGTAAAGACCTCTCTGGAATGTTTGACGGACTAAGCGACGATCACGCACCTGCTTCTGAACGTCTTCTCGAAACCAAACTCTATATCCAACGTGAGTATATGGACGGCGACTTCCCGCCCGAGGCAGATACCGCTTCCTTGCAAAAGGTTGTTTGGGAAGGTCCGGGTTTCTCTGCCATCAAGAAGTCGGTCTATGGCGAGCGTGCTCGCATTCTCGCAGAGCGCGGCGACCTTGAAGAAGCGCTAGATCTCGCTCTGAAATCGCTTGATGGTCCGACAGATACTGACCCGGTTGCCCGACGCATCGCCTATCTTGCCCGCAAGGAACAAGGTCAAAAAGCCAAGGCATTGCTTAATCTGGAACTGGCCCACCAAGATCCCCAGGCTGGAATGGAGATCTTTAAACTGTTGCGTGATGAATATGCCGAGCGGGGCCGGTGGGATGATGCCCTTCAAACGTGGCATGATGCTTTGCTCAAATTTCCAGAACAAATCACCGCCGCTATTTACTTTCCTGAACGGATCTCGCTTTTGGCCCGTGCTGGCCGCAAGTCCGGAACCATCGAAAGTTTGAAACAGTGTCAGGACTTGAACATCAGCGCTTATGTTTCCGCCCTGTGCGAGGAAGCAGCAAAGCCGATAACATCCCCTGACACACCATCAGAAACAAACTCAAATTCCGAAACCGCTGAAAAGGTGGGGGCTCCTTCTGTTAACTGGCAAAGCCCGTCCTAATGCAAAACAGGGGAGGTCAAAAACCTCCCCTGTTCCAGTCACTAGATAACATACCGCGTATGTCGTGTTCGGTTATCAGTCCTCGACATCAATATCAATCGGCACGCCCGGCATGTTTTTAGCCGTGCGAATCGAAAGGGCCGATTTGACGTGATTGACGTTCTCGGCAACGGTCAGTTCGGTGGTCAGGAATTTCTGATATTCATCCCAGCTGTGTGAGACAATCTTAAGCAGAAAGTCCATTTCACCAGCCACCATGTGGCATTCGCGGACTTCCGGCCATTCCGCAGCACGGGCCTCGAACGCGCGCAGGTCGTGCTCCGCCTGGCTTGCCAGCCCCACCATCGCGAACACAGTCACATTATAGCCAAGCGCCTGTGCATCCACTTCGGCGTGATAGCCCTGAATGAAGCCGGTTTCTTCAAGAGCACGCACACGACGCAGGCAGGGAGGTGCTGAAATACCTGCACGACGTGCAAGTTCCACATTGGTCATGCGGCCATCTTCCTGCAGATCGCGCAAGATTCTGCGGTCGATCTTGTCGAGTTTGACCCGTTGCATTTATTCCTCGATTCTGTGCGCGAAAGTTACCCCGATTGAAACAATATTACAGCGAGGCAGGTTGCTGGCAATAATATAATCCACGTCATAATGCAATCTTGTGCTTGGATACCGTAGCTGAAAATGCTGCAGAATCCGGTTTCCGGGCACCCTGTTGCCGGGGTAACGCCATTTAAACAACGTCCCCTGTTGCCTTCCGGGTTTTACTGGTTTCAGACGTGAAATTTTATCCCGCATCAGGCGCTCTGCCTCGGTCTGCAAACTTTTCCTCTGGCGGTTGCGTCTTTCGCGGTCTCCTCATATGTTCGACATCAGTTTTTACTCATCTCGGACATATACAGACACCATGGCCCAGGAACATCAGACCAAAGTCCTTATCATTGGCTCCGGCCCTGCCGGTTACACCGCCGCGATCTATGCAGCACGTGCCAACCTCGAACCCATGATGGTTATGGGCCTTCAGCCGGGCGGCCAGTTGACGATCACCACCGATGTCGAAAACTATCCGGGCTTTGCCGATGTCATCCAGGGCCCATGGCTGATGGATCAGATGAAGGCGCAGGCCGAACATGTCGGCACCAAAATGGTGCATGACCTGATCACCGAGGTCGATTTTTCCAAGCGTCCATTCGTCTGCAAGGGCGACTCCGGCGATACTTATATTGCCGAGACCGTCATTATCTCGACCGGTGCACAGGCCCGCTGGCTGGGTCTGCCCGGCGAAGAGAAATTCAATGGCCGCGGCGTTTCAGCCTGCGCGACCTGTGATGGCTTCTTCTATCGCAACAAACCGGTCACGGTTGTTGGTGGCGGCAACACCGCCGTTGAAGAAGCACTTTATCTGGCGGGCATCTGCTCCAAGGTGACCCTGATCCACCGCCGCGACGAGCTTCGGGCAGAGAAGATGCTGCAGGAACGCCTGCTGAAGCACGAAAAGATCGAGGTCGTCTGGGACAGCGTTGTCGACGACATTCTGGGCGGTGACGGCCCGATGGATGGCGTTGAAGCGGTTCGTGTGCGCAATGTCAAAACCGATGCAGTACTTGATATCCCGGCAGACGGTTTCTTTGTTGCCATCGGTCATGACCCGGCAACTGCCGTGTTCAAGGGCCAGGTCCAAATGGATGATGAAAACTATATCCTCGTCAAACCGGGCACCACAGTGACCAACGTCGAAGGCGTTTACGCCGCAGGCGACGTCACCGACAAGGTTTACCGTCAGGCCGTGACAGCAGCGGGCATGGGCTGCATGGCGGCCCTTGAAGCTGAAAAATTCATCGCCGAGCACGAAGCCTGATCTTTTGGCACAAGGTGATGCAAACACCAAAAGGGGACGCTTCTGGCGCCCCCTTTTTTAATGGTTCCAGCCTTCCGCGACCCCGCCGGATCCCTCACATTGCGCCGTAAATCGTGACGCACCGTGATAAGACCATGAAAATGTCTTCTTGCAGAAAATGCTACAGGCCTCATATTGATTGAATAATCATGTACTTGGTCAAAGCCTGTGAGGCACTTAACAGTGTTGAAACCAAATTGACCATAAAAGAAGAGAACCATTATCAGGGGTCTGGCGCATCGACCGTGCGCTGGTGAATCTAGGAGCAGGTCTATGGACTGGGACAAGCTGCGTGTCTTTCACGCTGTTGCCGAAGCCGGGAGCTTCACCCACGCAGGGGAAAACCTTAATCTGAGCCAGTCTGCCGTCAGCCGGCAGATCAGCGCACTCGAAGAAAGCGTGAAGGTCCCGCTTTTCCATCGCCATGCGCGTGGCCTGATCCTGACCGAGCAGGGCGAGCTGCTTTATCGTACCGCCCATGATGTCTTTGCCAAACTATCCATGGCCGAGGCCCGCATTCGCGAATCAAAGGAACGGCCCAGCGGCCCGCTCAAGGTCACGACAACTGTTGCCTTTGGGTCGACCTGGTTAACGCCGCGAATCAACGAATTCCTTGAACGCTATCCGGAAATCGAATTGTCGCTGGTGCTCAATGACGAGGAACTCGACCTTGCCATGCGTGAGGCCGATGTCGCCATCCGCATGCAGCCGCCGCGTCAGGCCGATCTTGTTCAGCGCCAGTTGATGACCCTGCGCTATCATGTGTTTGCATCGCCGGAATATATCAAACAGTACGGCATGCCCAAAACCCCGGAAGAGCTCAAGGATCACCGCCTTATTATTTATGGTGCGGATGCCCGCCCGCCGGTTTCCAACGTCAACTGGATGATGGCGACAGCTCAGCAGTTCAAACCGGACATGCGCCCGATCCTGAAGCTGAACAATATCTATGGCATCTTCCGTGCAACCGAGTCCGGATTGGGGATTTCGGCCCTGCCCGACTATCTGCTGCCATCCAACAGCAATCTGGTGCGTATTCTGCCGGAACTCGAAGGACCAAGCTTCGATGCCTATTTTGTTTACCCCGAAGAACTGCGTCATTCAAAACGCATCGCTGTATTCCGCGACTTCCTGATCGAGGAAATATCAAAGGTCAAGGCAAAGGCCGCCGCTGCTGCAAACGCTGCTGCCGAGAAATAGACAATCAGGACGACATCCATCCTGACGATAAAAACGACAACAGCCCGGCGATGCCGGGCTGTTGTCGTTTATGGCGATCATACATACATCGGCCACCGGCACAGAAAAACATCCAAGATCAGGATCAAATCTTTCACCCACCAGAAGGCGATTTTGGGTGCGCACCATATCCATCACAGCGCATACAAACGCCAATAACGCCATAATGTCTTAAAATTGCTGACATTTTGTTGTCATGCATCAGATGCATGGTTGATTTGTGGTTATTCAATTTTAAATCCATTCAGAGCTCGTCTATATTCTCATCATAAGTTGTGAGCATCCGCAAAAAGCGAGATCGCACCAACTTCCCTGATCTTTGGACGATCCGCCCGCTGGAGCGATATCCGGCACGGGAATCTCCCCCGGATTCCCTACGTCTCCCAGACGTAAGCCTCCCTGTTGATCTCGCCGGTAGCTCCCCCGCTACCGGCTTTTTTTTTGCGCGACCGCACAATGATCCCAGCCCCTGAAAAGTGATCCAGAGGCAAACACGACAATCAATTCCAAATATTATTTTTACAATTCAATAACTTAACCCCGTAATTTGCGCATTCGAACATTTATGCAGAAAATGCATGGCTGAAAAAGCAATTTGGCAGTGGTCATTATCGTCAAAAACGCTATCTTTCCTCTCGAACCGCAGCGGCAAACACCGCACCGCGGTACAGAGTTTTCTCCCTGACCGATTATGTCGGTCTTAGCCGGACGCCCTGTCCGGCTTACCCAGGGCCCTGAGAAGGGTCCTACGTCTCCCAGACGTGAAGCCTCCCTGATAAACTTGCCGGGCACATTTGTTGCCCGGCTTTTTTTTGTTTGTTCGTCTCTCCTTCGACTTTGCCCAAGGCTCGAACACCCATTTCCCCAAAGGAAATCAGGCACAACCATCCGAACGCAAAAAAGTCTCCCGAGCCCCTCCAAACGCATCTTCATGGATCCCAGATTCGACCTAAAGACGATAAACCATTGGAGATAAGTAACCTTATGTTTGCAATTTGTGACTTATACATATGCCTTATATAATCGGCAGTTAATATCTCTGGGGGGGAGAAAATCTGTGTTAATCCAAAAATTGCTGGCACCTGTCCTGGTTGCCATGTTGCTGGGTGCTTGCAGTACTGATGATTTGGTACAGCCGAAAAGATCGACTCACGGCTGGAATGAACTGACGGAACTGATGGAGGAACTCCCATTTGAAAGGATCAATGACCAGTTCGTCCATTCCGGAGTAAAAAACCTTCGTTCAGGAAATTACATCAGCGCAACAAAAGACTTCAACCGCGCGCTAAAATTCGATCCAACGAATGCAAATTTGCACTTCTTGAATGGCCTGACCTATCACCTGCGTGCCGAAACAGGCGACACAAGTCAGTATGACTTTGCCAAAGCAGGTTACGATCTTGCACTTCAGTATGACCCGGGGAACTATTGGGCGGCCTATCTGCAAGGCCATATCATGCTGCGTGAGCAGAAATTCCGACGCAGCCAGGACGCTTTTGCGTACGCGCTTTTGCATGCTCCCGACAATGTTGCTGTCCTGAAAGCACTGGCTACAGCTTCTTACTTTGCGCAGGATTTAGAAGTAGCACTCAGTGCAATAACGCGCGTCGCAGAGTTATCGCCAGATGATCACGACGTCGTCTTCAATCAGGTTATTATTAATGCTGCTTCAGGTCGGTTTTTCGATGCCGAAGAAGCGTTGGCTGCCTACCGAGACGATGATCATAAACGAACCGAATTCAAAGTAGCATTGTTGGATAAGCGCATCGGCGATTGGCAGCGCCTCCACGATCAGCGAGGCTATTTTCTCCAAACACAATTTAGCACGGATTCTTCTGATTCTGATGCAAATGATGGCCTGGATACGCTTGATGACATTACGAACAACTCAGAATCCAATGATGAAATTGGTCCCGTTTCAGATTCGTCCGATGATGTTGCCTCTGCGAAAGCGACTGCGAAAATGGTACTGGTAGATGTTGTCATTGTTCGCTCTGAGGAACGCCATAGCACTGATAAAGGCGTAAACCTGCTTTCCGGGCTTACTGCCACGTTGGGCGGCACCACATTAGCCTATAACCAGACCAACTATCTTCGTGGTGCAGGTCCATCAACCTCCAGCCTCGTATGGGCACCAACATTATCAATCGCTTCATCTGCATATGCACTGAACATTTTCAACGACAATTATGACCGAAACGAAGTCCTTGCCCGACCAACTCTGGTCGCTGAAGACGGAAAGCGATCCGGCTTCTTCTCCGGTGCTGTTTGGCATGTGGAACTTGATGGTACATCAGGCAGCGAAGGGACCGTAACCGACGTCCCTGTCGGCATTAAGCTCGAAGTTACGCCAACTTTTCGGACCGATGATCGGGTTGGACTCAATATCTCGGCGTCACGCGAATTTATCGAGGGCCGTTCCGCAAACGCCAATTTCACCAATTTCGCGCAGACCTCAAGAACCGAAATCGTCGCAAATGTTACTTTGAAATTCAACGATACGCTCGTTTTGTCCGGGCTATCCGAGAAAGAAACTGAACGCTTGAACGACGGCGTCCCATTTCTTCAGGACCTACCCGTTATTCAGTATCTGTTTTCGCATGAAGACACCCTCGACTACACGAAGTCGATCATCATTCTTTTGACCCCGCGAGAGCCAAGGTTCACATATGCTGATGGTACAGAAAAAATCGAACCCGGTTTAGATCAAAAGGTCGCTCAGCCCAATTTAAAAGAATTGGAAGCGCGCAACGGGCTGTTTCGCCCAGAACCCAACATCGATGCCGTCTTCCAACACCTGCAAAATGGGGCTTTCTTCAAGGAATTCCGTCAGGGTGACGTCACCGTAGAATCTTGGTCCGATCCTGATAGGCTAGAACGTATTCTTATGAGTACCCTGCAATTCTTGTACTACTAAAGCGTTTTGCTCTTAGTCTGAGCCATTTTCGCCTAATCATTGGTTGATGAACAAAGCCCGCTGGGAGAGATAAATCTCAGCGGGCTTTGTTTCCAAGTGCGTCAAATTATTCCACGATACAGCGTTTTTTCAGCTCATCGACTGTTTTTGCAAAACCTTCGATTTCTTTTTCAGCTGAATCAAAAGTTGGAATTTTGTCCAGTTCGCCAATTACTGAAGCATAAACCTTCTTGGCATCATCAATACTGAAGCCATCGACCCTCACACTTTTTTCCAAGTGGTGGATTTCGTGGGAAATCCCATGAATGACGGGTCGCATAGTCTTGTCCATCTCTTCGTCCATCAAATGCTTGATGTAATTGATGTGCAGCTCTTTCTCAATCTTCTTTACAGTTTTGTTCCATTCTTTCAGCGCATGGTCTACTGAGGTATTGATAACAACCAACCCATGAATCTTGATCTTGAAACGATGTTTCAAAATTCGTTTGAACTTGCCGAGTTCATGATGAATTCTCTCAGCTGCCGTATGAATAGATTTGACCGGCTTTTCGATAGCTTCGATTGGTTTAAACATCGGAAGAAGGTCATGTTCGAGGGCGTTGTTGATATCCGTCAACACGAGTGACAGTTCTTTCAGTTCTTTATCAAACGGCAACATCGTTTTCCCAACATCGCCGAGCAAAACTTCAATATCCTTTTCACACTGTGGTTCTACTCCCTGCTTCAAGGTTGGCTGAGTAGCAACCGGAACAAGCAGATTACTGCTGTTAAAGCCCAAGTCGACGCGCACGGCTCCACCCTTTAGCCCGGCCGGTATTCTTAAGTATCCGGCATCAAACGGAAAAACATCATTTGACGCTTTTTTCAACGCCAGTTCGGTCGCGTCACAAAGCACCTGTACACCTGAGGTTACATATCCCCAAGGCTTGGCAATACGGCCTATTTTCCTCTTAAGCCGATCCACTTTCTTTTGGATGGGACGCAATCTCTTTTCCTGCTCAACGGCCTCGATATCCTCCATAATCTTGCTCAGCGTTATATGGAGAGGTTTGAACATTGCTTCCCTTGCTGCATGCGCGGCCTTCTTCGTCGCCTTGAATACACTGGAAATATTCTTAACCGGTTCCGTAACCTCGCTGGCTTCACCGGAGTATTTATCAATGTCCTGTGCTGTTTCGTCGACGCGCGCAGCAATGTCTTGCATCTCTGTCCCCAGATCCAATGCGTTGATGTAACTTTTCAAAAATTCATCAAGGTTACCGAGGAATGAATACACATCCGTTATTGGACTACCGTCATCGAGTATTTTCAATCCCGGCCCGCAAACTTCCGCCACAACATCGGCATGAGCCGTTTGCGTGACTGAGACACAACTCATAAATAATGCCGCAACCGCGGATCTACGTAAAAATCTCATTATAAGGTTTCCTTCCCCCCCTTTGAAACTGGCACTCAGCGTAGTAGACCGCAGAACGCGAAAAATTCTCATTTTAAATTAGAACACAAATTTGTAATTAAACCACTGGTTAAAAAAATTATCTAAAATGATCACCTTTTTGGATCTTTGGCTTTCAACAACTCGAGAGGGTTAGTTTCCACAGAACGAGACATCAAGCCGCTCTATGCTGCGTCATCTTAAGGTCCACGCAAATTCGGTTAACTCCTATGCGAAAACCATGTATTCCCGGACCAAAACTTGATTACACGCGTTGGCGTCAAAGAGGGAGAATCAGCGCAAACAAAACTGAAGACAAGATTGTGCTACTGTTTAATCACGCTCCAGCCACTGCAACAGGAACCATATATTTCATGAGAAGCACACTTGGTGCATTTCTGTTTGGCAAACAGGCAGACAATCGTCTTCCTGAACGCGTACAGACAGCTATCGACAAGCAGCAACAACAAAGCGAAAAGCTTATCGGCTGGATTCAGCTGTTGTTGGTCACGATCTTCGCAAGCCTCTATGCTATCTCCCCCAAAACCGTGATGTCCGATGGCATCCATCCGGTGCCATGGGCATTGGGGTTGTATTACCTGTTTACCCTCAAACGCCTTGCCCTGACCTATCGCAACAAGCTCTCGACCTGGTTCCTGACTACTTCGGTGATCGCCGATATCGGGCTCCTGATGGTCCTGATCTGGAGCTTCCATATCCAGTACATGCAACCCGCCAGCTTCTATCTCAAGGCGCCGACCGTTCTGTATGTCTTCATATTCATTGCCCTGCGCAGCCTGCGCTTTGATCCGCGCTATATCCTGATTGCCGGAGGCACAGCGGCGGCTGGCTGGGTTATTCTGACCGGCTATGTCATCTGGTCGGAGGGTGGCAAAAGCATGATCACACGTGATTATGTGACCTATCTGACCTCAAACTCGATTCTGATCGGGGCCGAAGTCGACAAGATCATTGCCATTGTCCTGGTTACGGCCGTTCTGGCGATTGCCGTGATGCGCGCCAAAAGATCGTTTATCCGGGCTGTTACTGATGAAATCGCCGCCCGTGACCTGTCGCGGTTTGTCTCGCCCGAAATTGCCAATCGAATTACCCATGCCGAACAACAGATCCGGCCGGGCGACGGTGATGCGGTCAACGCGACAGTGATGTTTACCGACATCGAAGGCTTTTCATCGATTTCCGAGAAACTTTCGCCAAAAGAACTGGCGACAATGCTCAACGAGTATTTCACCGAAACCAGCGCATTGATTTCGCGTTTTGGCGGTGTCATCACGCAGTTCGAAGGCGACGCCATGCTGATCACCTTCAACGCCGTCACGCCAGACACCGATCACGCGCTCAACGCCGTGCGCACCGCCCTTGCCATTCAGGACCTCTCGGAACGCCGCATTTACAGCCATGGCAGTCCGCTCAAGACTCGCTGCGGGATTAATTCCGGTGAAATCGTCATTGGCGCCATCGGGTCGGAAAGTCGCTTGACATTCACGGTCCATGGCGACAACGTCAATATTGCCTCCCGGCTCGAATCGCTCAACAAGGAGTTTGGCACCTATATCCTTGCAACCGAGGACACCATGCGTGCCTGCGGCAATCACGACGACATCCCGAAATGGGAAGAACGCGGCGACGTCACCGTGCGCGGCCGTGAGAAATCGACAAAAATCTTTTCCCTTCCACCTCTGAAATCTGCGCCAAGAGTACTTCAACAAAAATCCGACAGCCCGATCACGTCACGCGATTGATCAAACCCAATTCTTCCCGGCTTGCGGACAAATTAAAAGCCCGGGGAGCTGGATGCTCGCCCGGGCTTTGGGGACAGATGGTCTTGGGGAGACCGGTCGGATACGCTGCCTTGCCCGCGGGGTGCACGACGCCTTGGGGGAGGACAGGCGCCGATCCGGGCCTCGATGCACGTGAGGGAGTGCACGGCATCGATGTTTTCGTATCCGACAGTTGGGAATATGCCTTTGAAATGCGGCTCAAAAATCGGTGTTTGGTGACCTTTTGGGGGCAAATTGGGGCAATTGGGGCAAGGTTTCTGTTCAATGCATCAAACGCCCCGGACCTGGACAAAAAAGTGGGGCGGGATAAAACCCGCCCCAATCTATTCGGGGTCATTATGGTCTTGGGGAGACCAGGTCAGCCGGGGTATTTCAGGTGGGGGAACAACCTGAAATCAATCTGGCCAGCAACGTGAGGGGGGACAGAGACTGCTGACCGCGTCCTCGACTGACAGTTGTGAATATGCCCTGAAATCAAGGCGGGAAAACAGGTCACATTGGGCCATTTCGGGGCGAATTGTGTTCCAATAAAGGCAAGCCGGAACCAACCCCTTGATTTCATTGGCATGGATCATGATCTAATCAGGGGTGTCTCGGCCAGGAAGACATTTTTTTCTTTGTCGCGGTCGCGCGAACGCATCAAACATGACAGGCTGAAGCACACCATAGGATGCTGGCCCCGATAATGCTGCCAGAACAGGTCATGGTTGCGGATCATGATGGTTGGGGCCTTTTTGTGCTGACCGATGGCTGGGGGATCGGTCTTCCTCGTCAAGGAGATGCCAATGCCTGCAAGCACACCTGAAAGCGCTTCATCGACCAAGCCGCATGCCCCGCGGGTTGCCGCCCTGATCGGCCCCAATTCCAGCGGCAAGACATCCCTGCTTGAAAGCCTGCTTCTTGCGACCGGCACCCTGCATCGCAAGGGGTCTGTGCGCGATCACAACACCGTTGGTGACGCCGGACGCGAAGCCCGCGCCCGCGGCATGAGCACCGAACTTACCTCCGCACACGCCACCTACCTTGGCGAAGAATGGCACTTCATTGATTGTCCGGGTTCTGTCGATTTCGCCCAGGATGCCCGTGAAGCCGCAATGATCTGTGATGTCGCCATCGTGGTCGTCGACCCGGATCCTGCCCGGGTGATGACAGTGGCCCCGATCCTTAAGTTTCTGGACCGAAACCGTATTCCGCACCTGATTTTCATCAACAAGACCGACCATGCCGGTGTGCGCCTGCGCAGTTGTCTTGATGCGCTACAGGCCATTTCAGAGCGGCCGCTTGTCATGCGCGAAATCCCCATTCGTGATGCTGATGCCAGTGACGAACACATTACCGGCTTTGTCGATATCGTATCGGAACGCGCCTATGCCTATCTCGAAGGACAGCCATCACAACTCACCGCGCTTCCATCAGACATCAAGGATCGCGAACACGAGGCCCGCGAAGGATTGCTCGAAGCATTGGCGGACTTTGATGACGCATTGCTTGAACAGGTTCTTGAAGACCAGACACCCGTCACGGCCACCATCTATGACAATCTTGAACGCGATTTGGCACAGGACCTGATCGTACCGGTGTTTTTCGGGTCTGCCGAACATGACCGCGGGATCATCCGACTGCTAAAAGCACTGCGTCATGAAGCGCCTTGCTCAGATGTCTGCGCCCACCGTCTTGGCGTCGAACCCGACCAAAACCAGACGATCCTGCAAGTTTTCAAAACCGTTCACCTTTCCCATGCCGGACGGTTTTGTTTTGCCCGCATTCTGTCGGGCAGCTTGTCAAACGGTGATACTTTGGGTGGCCACAAGCTGTCTGGAATCTGCACCGTCTTGGGCGACAAACATGAAAAGATTGATCAGGCTTTGACTGGCGCGATTGTCGGTCTGCCAAGGGTGGAACGCTTGCGCACCGGCATGCTGATCGGCCCGGATGGTGAAATGGAAAATCTCTGGCCCGATCCCCTGCCCCCGCTTTATGAAACAGGGCTTAAGGTTGCAAACCCCGGCGACGATGTGAAACTGAACGAAGCCCTGCGTCATCTTTGCGAACAGGATCGCGCGCTTGGTTTTGGCCATCATCAGGCAACCGGACAACTTCTGTTATCGGGTCAGGGCGACATTCATTTGCAATGCGCGCTGGCACACCTTGCCGAGACCTACCATCTGGATATCTCAACAGCACCCGTCCAGACAGGCTATCAGGAAACCATACGCAAACCGGCCAGCGCACGTGGACGCTATAAAAAGCAGACCGGCGGTCACGGCCAGTTTGGAGATGTAGCAATCGACATTCGCCCGCTTGGCCGTGGCGAAGGTTTCGAATTCAGCGAACAAATCGTCGGCGGTGCCATTCCCCGCCAATATATCCCGGCCGTTGAAAAGGGCGTTCGTGATGGTTTGCGCTCGGGTCCGTTCGGCTTTCCTGTGGTGGATATCGCTGTTACGCTCACCGACGGCTCTTTTCATGCTGTGGACAGCTCCGATCAAGCCTTCCAGATGGCTGGACGGATCGCGATCAGCGAGGCGCTTAAATCTGCCGGCCCGACATTGCTGGAACCGATTGATACCTGCACGGTGTCGATCCCATCTGATTTCACTTCAAAAGCACAGCGGCTGGTCAGTTCCAGACGCGGGCAGATCTTGGGCTTTATCGCCAAGGAAGGCTGGCAGGGCTGGGATGAGATCGAGGTGCGCATACCCACCTCTGAAACCATCGATATGGTGACAGAACTGCGATCCCTGTCACAAGGAACCGGCTTCTTCACCCGACAGTATTCCCACATGCAAGAACTTGGTGGCAAACAGGCCGACGCAGTTATCGCCCGGTCTCGGAAAACCGCAAAATAGACGTGCGTGCCGGTTAGCCAAATAACCACATTTTTGGTAATAGAATTGTCCTATCACAAAGAATTAAACGATTGATTGGCATAAATTTTTCCTGTGTTCGATACTGTTTTCAGAACCAAGGAGCAAGAGGGGCTCCCCACCCCGGAAAGGAGATAACCATGCAGATTGATATTGGCATCAACGAGTCAAACCGCACTGCAATCGCCGACGGCCTTGGCCGTGTTCTGGCAGACAGCTATGCGCTTTATCTGAAAACCCATAACTTCCACTGGAACGTGACGGGTCCGATGTTCCAGACCCTGCACACCATGTTCGAGGAACAATATACCGAACTGGCCACCGCGATTGATGAAATCGCCGAACGTATCCGTTCGCTGGGTGCCTATGCCCCGGCCAGCTTCTCGGCCTATGGTGAACTCACCGCGATCAAGGAAGAAAAAGGTGTTCCCGCCGCCAAGGACATGATTGCGCAACTGGTCGAAGGCCATGAAACCGTGATCAAGACCGCGCGTTCGCTCTATCCGATTTGCGATAGCTCGGACGATGACGCCACCGCAGACCTTCTGACGGCCCGTATTCAGGTCCATGAAAAAACCGCCTGGATGCTGCGCTCCCTGCTTGAAGGCTAAACACCGACTTTTCGCGTCCCAACGCAAAACGGCCCGGAACATTCCGGGCCGTTTTTATATATGTGCGTCACAAGAACACCACACCCTTGCGACGCACGATGCCTGCGACCGGGAAAGGAGCAACCCGGTCACCGGGCTGAAACATCTCACTGGCTGTGTTTGGCAATCGCTGCACGTGCGGCGGCCACGATGGCGGCACCATCAACACCCTTGTCGTTCATTTCCGCGATCCAGCGATCAATCACTTCGTCGGCTTTTGCGGCAAACTTTGCGGTTTCATCGGCTGAAAGCGTGACCAACTCACCGGATTTGGCAAAGATCTCCTCACCGCGCGGTTCAATCGCATCCCATTCCTCGCCGATTTCGCGCGCGATACTCTGACCGGAATTATCATCGATGACCTTTTTCAGATCATCCGGCAGGGCATCGTAACGATCCTTGTTCATGGCGAACATAAAGACCAGCGTTCCGAACCGAACACCCTGATCACCTTCGATGGCATACTGGGTCATATCCGGGATCTTGAACGGAATGGCGACCTCGTGCGGGATCAGCGCACCGTCAACAACACCAAGCGACAAGGCCTGCGGCAAATCGGGAACCGGCATGCTGACCGGCTGTGCACCCCAGCTTTCGAGCATCCATGCCCCGGTACGAGACGGTGCACGCAGCTTCATGCCTTCGACATCAGCAAGGCTTTCGATCTTTTTCTCGGTGGTGAAAATTGCCTGTCCCGTATGGACATGGATCAGCAACGGCTTGATATCGTCAAAGTCCTGCGACAGGTGCTCTTCATAGATATCCTGAATGGCCATGTTGGTGATGGCCGCACTGCCGGTATGAACGAACGGCAGTTCAAATACTTCGCTGCGCGGATAGACACCGGGCGTATAGCCAAGTGCGCTCCACCCCAGATCCACCGCGCCATCACGGATATGGCTGTAAAGTTCGGTCGGCTTGCCGCCCAGCGCCATCGCCGGATAAATCTCGATCTTGATGCGACCGTCAGATTGTTCCTCGATCCGCTTGGCCCAGGGCTCAAGGAACTTGGCTTGTGCTGTTGCCTTAGGCCCCAGAACATGTTCAAGCACAAAAGTGAATTCCGGTTCGGCCTGCGCGGAAAGCGCACTTGCCAAACAGCCAGCAGCAACTGCTGCCGATACAAACAGGCGTTTTAACATTTTCAACCTCAGACGTTTTCCCTGAAAATGCGCTCAGCACCCCCGCCCGCTTGGCACGGTTTTGGTGCGGTATTTCACAGCGCTGAGCGTCTCTCTCATTTAGTAGCGTTCTTCAACCGGTTCGGATCCGGCTTTGGTTTGCGTTGATTATTCCGCAGCAGAAGCAAGTGCCCGATCAATCAGACGCCGTGCACGCACACCGCCCGCATCAATATTGAAGTTCAAAAGCTTGCGTTCCGGATGGCGCAGCATGTTGGCCTGCTGACCTTCGACAACTTCAAGATCCTCATAGAACACCTTGGCCTGCGCATCTTTGATATTCTGGGTCAGCCCGTTATCATCGATGTCAAAGTTGCGCACCATGCCCCAGTAATAGCGACACGTGGTTTCTGTTTCCGGGGTCATGCAGTTCACGACAATGCCGGTCACACCTTTCGACCGGTCCCCCTGCTGCGCACCGGTCCCGGCCAGTGCAACACCAACATCAATCATCACGTTGGATGGCAGGGTAAAGGTACAGATCTGCCAGCGGTCGCAGACTTCCTTGGATTTCAGGTTATTGGCCCAGAACGGCGGCGGCACGATGTTTTCCATCCACCGTTCGACCGTGACGCTTTCGTCATCGGATCGCGTCTGGGGCAGACTTTCGGTGATCTCAAGCTGACCGATGCTGGATGGATGCACATAAGTCTCGTGGCTCAGATCCATCAGGTTATCGACCAGAAGCTCGTACCCGCACTTCACATCATAGGTACCGCCATCAAAGACCCAGCCTTCTTCGGACGCATGCGGAATTTCCGGCACAAGCGCCTCGTCAGCCTTTTCCTTGTCGCCGATCCAGACCCAGACAAACCGGTCTTTCTCGACCACCGGATAGGCCTGGACACAGGCCTCGGGATGGATGCTTTGCTGGTTGGGCATGTGAACACAGGCACCATCACCATCAAATTCCAGTCCGTGATAGCCACACACAAGACGGTCGCCTTCGACATAGCCCTGACTTAGCGGCAACAGACGATGCGGGCAGCTGTCTTCAAGCGCGACCAATGACCGGTCGGCACGGCGATACAAAACAATATTTTCATTACAGATCGTACGCGCGACGGGGGTGCGGCCAATTTCGCCGTCCCAGCCTGCGACGTACCAGAAGTTACGCAGGAACATCGTTCTCTCCCTTGGCGTCATTTAAAACGCTTACGTTCAAGTGGAATTCAATCCACCCAAGTTTTTGTTATGGTTCTAACCGTAATCAAATTGGATCCAATTTGGCAAGATGCTTTTTTCATAATCCGAACTAAACTATGATCCCCCGACAGTCACAAGAACGGAAACCGGCATGAGCAAACACGGCCAGCGCGTCCTGATTACGTTGCGAAAAATGATCGCCAACGGGGAACTTCCACCCGGCGAGCGGGTGGCAGAAATCCCGATTGCTGAACGACTTGGCGTATCACGCACACCGGTCCGGATTGCCTTTCGCACACTTGAACAAGAAGGTCTGCTGCGCAAAGGGGATCGTCGCGGATATACCGTGCGCGCCATCACCCCGACCGAAATTGCCGATGCCATCGAAGTGCGTGGCGTCCTCGAAGGACTTGCCGCCCGCCTTGCCAGTGAACGCGGCATTTCCCTTCCGGCCCGCAGCCACCTGATCGAATGCCTGGCCACGGGTGATGCCCTGTTTTCCAAGGGATTCCTCACCGACGAGGACATGGAAACCTATCACGATTTCAACATGCGCTTTCATAACACCATCATCGAGTCGAGCCGCAATGTCGCCATCGAAGATGCCCTGTCGCGCAACGACCACCTGCCATTTGCGTCTGTATCATCCATCGCCTTTAACCGCGACGACATGACCGGCGAATTCCGCCGATTCAATTTCAGCCACATGCAGCATCACATCATTTTCGATGCCATCGACAATGGCCAGGGCGCGCGCGCCGAAGCCCTGATGCGCGAACATGCAAATGCGGCACTGCGCTATACGCAAATCCTTGGCCCGACACAGGATATGCCTGACAACTTCACCGTCATCGAACGCGAAGATACCGCATAATCCACACCGACCCGCATTTTCCAATCCCATCGGGTTTGACAAAATTGGATCCAATTGGTCTAATCTGGATCCAGTCAAACCCACAGACAAACACACTCAGAGCGAATCTGAGGACCCGGGAAGGAAAATCGCCATGCCTGAAGTTACCGTTCAACAGGTCCACGACCTGACCGACCGCATACGCGGTTTTGATCTTGTTGCCACCGACGGCACAAGCCTGCCGCCCGCCGAACCGGGTGCGCATATCAAACTCACCGTCACCGATAAATCCGGCCAGCCAGTCAAACGGTCCTACTCCATCATCAACCCGGGGCAGGCCAACCTTTACCGGATTGCCGTGCTACGTGAGGAAGGCGGCGAAGGCGGGTCCATGTATATGCATCAAAAGGTCAAAACCGGCGATGTCATCGAAATCGATCTGCCGCAAAATGACTTCCCGCTTGTTGAAAGTGCGGCCAAAACCATCCTGATTGCCGGCGGCATTGGCATCACGCCAATCCTTGCCATGGCAACCGCATTACAACAGGCAGGCAAGGATTTTGTCCTGCATTATGCCAGCCGCAACCACACAGACATGGCCCTGATGACAGAGGCGCTTGATGCCGCCAACGGGCGTTGCGCGCTTTACTTTGATGGCGGCGATGCAAAACGCAGCATGCCGCTTGCCACCATCCTTGGCACGGCTGAGGCCGGCAAGCACGTCTATGTCTGCGGTCCGGGCGGTCTGATTGATGCTGTACTTGATACCGTACGTCGCAATCGCTGGGCGTCGGAAAATGTTCATTATGAACGCTTTACCACCCCTGCCGCCCAGCTTGACGACACCAGTTTCGAGGTTCACCTGGCGCAAAGCGGCCAGACCTTCGAAGTCCCGGTTGGCAAATCGGTGCTGGATGTCCTGATCGATGAAGGCATTGACCCGCTTTACGACTGCAAAAAGGGCAATTGCGGAATTTGCACATCGGTCGTCCTTGAACATGATGGCGATCTGTCGCATCGCGACGCCTATCTCAGCGACAGCCAGAAAGCCCAGAATGATCAGATGTGTATTTGCGTCTCCCGCATGCAAAGCAACGGTCGCCTAACGCTGGATCTCTAAACAAAAATGGCCCGGATCGTGTCCGGGCCGTTTTCCCGTCCGATTGGGACGATCAGTCAAATAGCGGATCAATCAGGCGTGCAGCGTTCAAAACGGCTTTGTCGCGTCCGTGCGTGGCAGCAATCATAAGTGCCGCGGGTGCCGTTTCACCGGCAACACCAACCGGGATCGAAATCGCACAGGCATCAAGCAGATTAAGCATGCCCGTATTACGCAGCATGAGCGGGTTCAGCGTTTCGATATCCGCCTCGACCTCGGCAATCTTGGGGGCCATTCTTGCCAGGGTCGGCGCAATCATGACATCCACCTCCGCAACCGCAGCCCCGAAACGGGAAATCACATCTGTGCGTTTGGCATAGGCTGCGATGACGTCGTCCTTTGTCAGGCTATCGGCAAATTTCAGTCTTGAAAGGACATAGGGGTCTCCGCAGGTCTCAAGGGCTGCAAAGTCCTTTGCATAGATGGCGTTTGCTTCGCTCGACACCAGATCACGGGTGACCAGCGCATTTTCGGCAACAAAGCCCATGTCAATCTCGACCAGCTCATGGCCTGCATTGCGAAGTGTATCGCAAATCATCTCAAAGTCGGCCTTCACACGTTCAGAAATGTCATTGGTAAAGGCGTTGACCGGAACTCCGATCCGAAGTTTTTTATCCTCGGCCTGGGGAACGCTTTGGCCACTCATGACCTCAAACACCGAAATTGCGGTTTCAAGATCGCGCGCCAAAGGCCCGGGAGTATCAAAGCCATCGGCCAGCGGCAAAACACCTGCTCTGGGCACAGAAAGGCGACTTGGCTTATAACCGTAAAGGCCATTGATCGCGGATGGAATTCGGATCGAGCCCCCCGTATCCGTCCCCATCGCAATATCCACCAGACCAAGGCCTGCACTTACCCCGGCACCGGATGACGATCCACCGGGAATACCTTCCGGATCAAAGACATTGCCGGGCGTGCCGTAATGCGGGTTCAACCCGACGCCGGAATAGGCAAATTCGCTCATGCTGGTGCGGCCAAATGGCACAGCCCCGGCTTCTTTGATCAGGCGCACAACCTCGCTGTCCTCTCGTGCGGGGGCTGCGGTCTTAAGAAGTTCTGATGCGGCCGTCGTCCGGATGCCAGCCTCATCGTAAAGATCCTTAATCGACACCAGCTTCCCGGCAAGCGGCAAATCTGGGTTGGCAGCAACAAGGTCTTCTGCCGTCTTGGCAGCGCGCAAAATACGATCTTCGTCAAACTCGGTGAATATTTTGCCCTTCAGATCACCAAGCGCGTTGACCCGATCAATTGCGGCCTTGGCCCTGTCGATTATTGCACCCATTTTTGCACCCTAATTACATTGTCCTGATATCTTGAGGCGGAATATCGCGTTGATTCCGCTCAAAAGCTTTCCACTGTCATAGGCTTACCCATCACTGCGATCAAGGATCGGATCGCCGTTTTATCCCGTATAGACAAATGAACATACGTGATTCCAAGTCCTTTCACCGCCCGCTCACCGAGGCGTGACTTGCCCGAAGCAGGTTTTCCAAGGACAGTATGCTAAGGATCAACGGAGGACACCATGCTGATACGCCGCAAAAAGGGGTGGGAAATCCCCGAGAAAGACGCCACGCCAGAGTCGATATACAAAAACCGCCGCCAATTCCTTAAGGGAATCGCCGCTGGATCGATCGGCGCAACAGCATCAAGCTTCCCGCTGGGCTCTGCAATGGCACAGGGATCGGGTTCGACCGCGGATCTGTATCCGGTGGATCGCAACCCGGCCTATACGGTCGAACGCGAAATGACCGAGAAGTCCAAGGCGCTGACCTATAACAACTTCTATGAATTCGGATCGCACAAATCGATCTCGCAGGCAGCCCAGGCCATGCGCATCCGCCCATGGACCGTGGTGATCGACGGGCTGGTTGAAAAGCCGATTGAAATCGACTTCGAAGACCTTGTGCGCAAGATGCCGCTTGAAGAGCGCGTCTATCGCTTCCGCTGTGTCGAAGCCTGGGCGATGACCGTGCCCTGGTCCGGTTTCCCGATGAAGGCACTGGTTGATTTCGCCAAGCCGCTGTCAGGCGCGAAATATGTCGAAATGGAAACCGCCAGCCAAAAGGACACCATGCCGGGCCTGCGTCAGTTCTGGTATCCGTGGCCCTATATCGAAGGCCTTACCATGGCCGAGGCCACCAATGAACTGACCATGATTGCTACGGGCATTTATGGCGAAGAAATACCCAAGCAGAACGGTGCACCGCTGCGTCTGGTGACGCCTTGGAAATACGGTTTTAAAAACATCAAATCTATCGTCCGCTTTACCTTTACCGACAAGCGCCCGAAAAGCTTTTGGGAAGAAATCAACAGCGACGAATATGGTTTCTGGGCCAATGTTAACCCGGAAGTTCCCCACCCGCGCTGGTCGCAGGCGCATGAGAGGCTGCTCAATAACGGCGAAAGCGTGCCGACCCGGATCTATAACGGTTACGGCGAATATGTTGCCGACATCTACAAGGGCATGGAAAACGAACGGCTGTTTATGTAACCCTTACTCCATCGTCAAAAAACAAAAGCCGGTGTCATCAAACACCGGCTTTTCGTTTGGCTAGCTGTCTTATGGCCCCTTGCGACGCCGACCTTTGTATTTCGGTTTGTTGGCCGATTTTGATCCCGGCCCGGCGGTTCCAATCGTCCGCGCCATTGGCCCGGCTTCTGCCAGACCAAGTTCCTGATCCTCAAGACGCTTGATCTCGTCACGCAGCCTTGCGGCTTCCTCGAACTCAAGGTTCCCGGCCGCGTCACGCATGCGTTTTTCAAGATCCTCGATATGGGCGCGCAGGTTGTGACCAACCATCATGTCACCAGATACCCCGGTATCAACGGTGACGTAATCCTGTTCGGCGACACTTTCGAGAACATCATTGATCCGCGAGCGCACGGTTTCCGGCGTGATGCCATGTTCCTCGTTATAGGCCATCTGCTTTTCACGCCGGCGATTGGTTTCGCCAATCGCATATTCGAGGCTGTCGGTCATCTTGTCGGCATAAAGCAACACGCGCCCGTCAACGTTGCGCGCCGCGCGGCCAATCGTCTGAACCAGTGACGTCTTGGAACGCAGGAAGCCTTCCTTATCGGCATCAAGGATCGCAACCAGCGCACATTCCGGGATATCAAGGCCTTCTCGCAGAAGGTTAATCCCGACCAAAACGTCAAACACACCAAGCCGCAGATCACGGATGATCTCGATGCGTTCCAGCGTATCAATATCGGAATGCAGATAGCGTACCCGAATACCGTGCTCATGCAGGTATTCGGTCAAATCTTCTGCCATGCGCTTGGTCAGGGTCGTGACCAGAACACGCTGGCCTTTGGCGGCACATTCCTTGGCCTCGCCCAGCAAGTCATCGACCTGGGTTTCGACCGGACGCACGATACAGACCGGGTCAATCAGGCCCGTGGGGCGAATAACCTGTTCGGTAAACACACCGCCCGTGCGCTCCATCTCCCAATTCCCGGGGGTCGCGGAAACAAACACGCTTTGCGGGCGCATTGCTTCCCATTCCTCGAACTTCAGCGGTCGGTTATCAACGCAACTTGGCAGGCGGAAGCCGTGCTCGGCGAGCGTAAATTTGCGATTATAGTCCCCGCGATACATGCCGCCGATCTGCGGCACGGCAACGTGGCTTTCATCGACAAACAGCAATGCGTTTTCGGGCAAATATTCAAACAGGGTCGGCGGCGGCTCCCCCGGATTACGGCCCGAAAGCCAGCGGGAATAGTTTTCAATCCCCTTGCAGTGCCCGACGGTTTCCATCATTTCCAGATCAAAGGTCGTGCGCTGCTCGATCCGCTCGGCCGCCAGCAACTTGCCCTCGGCCTGGAACTGCGCCAGACGGTCTTTAAGCTCCTGCTTGATGCCGGACATCGCCTGTACCAGTGTCGGGCGCGGGGTGACATGGTGGGAATTTGCATAGACCGTGACCGAGTCCATGCTGGCAAACTTGTGCCCGGTCAGCGGGTCAAATTCTGCCAGTTCCTCGACCTCGTCACCAAACATCGACACGCGCCATGCCCGGTCTTCGGCGTGGGCCGGGAAGATTTCCAGAACGTCGCCACGCACCCGGAAAGTGCCGCGCGAAAAGGCCGCGTCATTACGGGTATACTGCAACTCCACCAGACGCTTCATGATGTCGTTACGATCAACCTCGTCGCCGACCGAAATGCGCTGGGTCATCTCAAGATAGGTTTCCACCGCCCCGATACCGTAAATGCACGATACCGATGCCACGATGATGCAGTCGTTGCGCTCAAGGATCGCACGCGTGGCAGCATGGCGCATCCGGTCGATCTGCTCATTGATCGAGCTGTCTTTTTCGATATAGGTGTCGGACCGCGGGATATAGGCTTCCGGCTGGTAATAGTCGTAATAGGAAACGAAATACTCGACCGCATTATCCGGAAAGAAATGCTTCATCTCGGCATAAAGCTGGGCGGCCAGCGTCTTGTTCGGCGCCAGAACCAATGCCGGGCGCTGCGTTTTGGCAATGATGTTTGCCATGGTGAACGTCTTGCCCGACCCGGTCACGCCCAGCAGAACCTGATCGCGCTCATCATCATTGATGCCCGCCATAAGTTCGGCAATCGCCTGCGGCTGGTCGCCGGCAGGCTCATATTCCGTCACCAGTTTGAATTCCCGTGATCCTTCAACAGGCGGGCGACGTTTGGTCAAAAATTCCGGTAGCGCATTCATCGGGCAAATCCTGTTTTCATCTTGCCTCTAGTTATAGGCCACATAAACCCAACCGCAAGCCCTGCCCCTGACAGTTCCTGTCAGGGAATGTCAGGAGACGTCAGGAAGAAACACCGGGAACATCGGGTGACTTGATACGTTTGCTCATCAGTTCTTTCCGCTCGGACTTCGAACCGCACTTCTTAAAGGCGACAAAATTGGATAAAATCATCCCAAAGAACCCGCAAAAGGCCCTAAACAGCCTTGAATTGGAACAAGCGCAGGCGTAGGGTCCGAACCGAAAGAACACGATTCTTTTCAATTCTCATAAATTCCAGGGAAACAGACCAATGGCGTTCATTGCCGACCGTTTGAGCCGTATCAAACCCTCCCCCACCATTGCTGTCACCACCAAGGCTGCCGAGCTTAAGGCTGCTGGCGTTGATGTGATCGGGCTTGGCGCAGGTGAGCCGGATTTCGATACCCCCGACAACATCAAAGAAGCCGCAAAAGCTGCGCTCGATGCTGGCAAGACCAAATACACTCCGGTCGCTGGCACGCCCGAGCTGCGCAAGGCGATTGTCGAAAAGTTCAAGCGTGAAAACGAACTGGAATACACCATCGACGAAATCACTGTCGGTTGCGGTGGCAAACAGACCCTGTTCAATGCGTTCTTCGCAACGCTTAACCCGGGCGACGAAGTCATCATCCCGGCACCGTACTGGGTTTCCTATCCGGACATGACCCTGATGGCCGAAGGCACCCCGGTCATTGTCGAGTGTCAGGAAGCAAACGACTTCAAGATCACGGCCGCTGAACTTGAAGCCGCGATCACGCCGAAAACCAAATGGGTTGTTCTGAACTCCCCGTCCAACCCGACCGGTTCGGCCTATTCGCGTGAAGAACTCCGCGCGATTGCTGACGTGCTTCTGAAACACGAAAACGTCTATGTCATGTCTGACGACATGTATGAGCACCTTGTCTATGACGGTTTCGAATTCACCACCATCGCCCAGGTCGAGCCGAAGCTCAAAGACCGTACGCTCACCTGTAACGGTGTGTCGAAATCCTATGCGATGACCGGCTGGCGTCTGGGTTATGCCGCAGGACCGAAAGACCTGATCAAGGCGATCAACAAGGTTCAGTCGCAAAGCAGCACCCATACCTCCTCGATCAGTCAGGCCGCATCAATCGAAGCACTTAGCGGTCCGCAGGACTTCCTGGCAGAGCGTGCCGAAGTCTTCAAAAAGCGGCGTGACCTTGTCGTCGCAGCGCTGAACGACTGCGAAGGCCTGTCGTGCAAAACCCCGGAAGGTGCGTTTTATGTCTATCCGTCCTGCGCGGGCGCGATTGGCAAAACCACCCCGGATGGCAAGAAAATCGAAACCGATACCGACTTCGTGACCTACCTTCTCGAAGCAGAAGGCGTTGCGGCAGTTCAGGGTTCGGCATTTGGTCTGGCACCGTATTTCCGCATTTCCTATGCGACCTCGGATTCTGCTTTGACCGAAGCTTGCGCACGTATCAAACGTGCTTGCGCTGCCCTGAAATAAGGTCTGCCTGTCCGATCTTCGGGCCTAAAAACACCCAAACAGGGTCCGGCACTTGCCGGACCCTGTTTTTTTGTCCATGATCGC
>NZ_DBGS01000107.1:0-9154 GCF_002295455.1 Thalassospira sp. UBA848
ACCCCCGCCTGCGCGGGGGTGACGATGTGTAGAGCAACCCTCTTTATCCGTCATGCCCGCGCAGTCGGGCATCCATATCGGACTACCGCTACCATGGTTTCCGGGCCGCAGCATGGCTCCGCCGGGAATGACGGAAATTGGAAATTGGTCGCACTTTCGCAAAATCGAAATTGCACCGGACGCCAAGCCTGTCCAATATGGCACCCATAGTCAGAATAGATTGATCAGGAGCCCCAAGATGGCCGTTCAGCCCTACGATCCGGAAAACATCTTTGCCAAAATCCTACGCGGCGAAATCCCGTGCACCAAGGTCTATGAAGATGACCACGTGCTGGCGTTTAACGATATCGCGCCGCAGGCCCCGACCCATGTGCTGGTCATCCCCAAGGGTGCTTACACCAGCTATGATGACTTTGCGCAGAATGCCTCGGACGCCGAAATCGTCGCCTACACCCGCGCAATCGGCAAAATCTCCAGGGAAGCTGGCGTCGTTGAAGACGGCTACCGCCTGATCGCCAATACCCGCGAACACGGTCGCCAGGACGTCCCGCACCTGCATGTGCATATCCTCGGTGGTGAAAAACTCCCGCGGATGCTGCCGGGCGCCTAAGCGACTGGAAACCCGTTAAAAAGGCAGGGCCCCGCATTCCGCGCCCTGCCTTTTTTGTCCTAACGTGAACCTGAAATCACCTATGGCACCCAACATCCCCACCGCATCCGAGATTTTCAATGCCCTTGCGGGCAACTGGACGCTTGTGCGCGATTTGGGCGAAGTCGGGCAGTTTACCGGCGATGTCACGTTTCATGCGGCCGATCCCGACAAACCCAACGTGCTGCGCTATCGCGAGGAGGGGTTTTTAACCCGTCCGGATGGCAAGCGGTTTGATGGCTATCGGGAATATGATTTTGTCCTGCACGAGGACCCCGCAGCAATCGAGCTTCTGTTTCGCGACCCTTTGAGTTTCGGCAATCGCTATGTGTTGCTGCAATTTGGCGAAGAGGGTGACGCGTGCGAATCAGGTCTCTGTGCGCGTGACATTCACCCCTGTGGTGAGGACTTTTATCACCATTGCATGATCTGGAACGGGCCAGATCATTTCGAAACAAAAATAAAAATCACCGGTCCGAAGAAGGATCACCTGCTGCACAGCATCTATCGCCGCGCCTACCATCCCGAAAGACGAGACACCCGTCCATAATTTCAAATACTTGCCGCTTTATTCTGACAAACCGGATTGACTTGCCAAACCGAGTACCCAATCACGAAAGGCGCGCACTTCCGGCACGTCCTGACGGCTTTCCGGCGTGATCAGATAATAGGAGCCGCTGGATTTCAGCCACGCATCACTGACGATTTCAAGGCTGCCCTCGGCAAGTGGTCCTTCGATCAAAACCCTTGGTAACAGGGCGATTCCCATGCCTGCCATGGCGGCTTCGATCAGCATGAAGAAGTGTTCAAAGGCCGGTCCGGGCGCACCGGTGACGGCAATCCCGTTGGCCTGTGCCCAGTCATGCCAAGCCTTGGGCCGGGTGGTGTGGACCAGTCGCGGATAGCGTCCGATCAGTTCTGACGGTTCAACAGGGTGGTTTTCGGCCTTCGCATCACCTGAAGCAACATATCCGGGTTTGGCAACAACCACTTGAATTTCATCAAAAAGCTTGTCGCAGATCATGCCGGGCCAGCGACCGTCACCGAAATAAAGCCCGACATCCATCTGGCGCGCGCCAAGGTCCGGGCTGCGTTCCGGAGTGGCGAAATTAAGTGCCAGGGTTTCGATCACCGGGCGGATATCGGGATGTTCGTTTTGGAATCGATTTAATCTTGGAATAAGCCAGCTGCTGGCCAGGGTATGCAGCGCACCGATAACCAGTTTCCGTTCCCCCGCGCCATGGGTCACCAGATCAAGGGTGGCGGCCTCGATCTCGTCGAGGGCCCGGCGCAGACTGGGCAGATAGGCCCGACCGGCTTCGCGCAGGGCCAGTTTCGGGCCATTGCGCTCAAACAAGCTCATGCCAAGGCTGGCTTCAAGATTGGCGACCTGTTGGCTGATCGCACCGGAGGTGACGGAAAGTTCCGCAGCCGCGCGGGCAAAGCTGCCAAGCCGGGCGGCGGCTTCGAACGCGCGCAGGGCATTGAGCGGCGGGGTGGTCGGGCGCAGCGCCATAGCAATAGTTTTCCTATTGATAAGTCCAGAACTTCTGATTTTACCCGCCACATTCTGACGTATTAGAGTAGTTCCAACAACACATCGTTAGATAATCTGGATAATCTTTGAGGTTGACCATGTCTTCGCCATCCCTGCCACCGTTCCATCTGGCCTTCCCGATCAAATCGATATCTGACACCCGCGCGTTCTATATCGATATCCTCGGCTGTGATGAAGGCCGCTCGACCGAAGCCTGGATTGATTTTGATTTCTTTGGCCATCAGCTTTCTGCCCATGTCCGCCCCGAAGCCGGCCAGAACAAGGGGTCTGGTGATGTCGATGGCGATGCAGTGCCAATCCCGCATTTCGGGGCGGTTCTGGAATGGGAAAAATGGCACGAACTGGCCGACAAGCTGAAGGCGGCCAATGTCAAATTCCTGCTCGAACCCAAGATCCGCTTTAAGGGTGAGCCAGGCGAGCAGGGCACCTTCTTTGTCGAAGACCCGGCAGGAAATGGTCTTGAATTCAAGACCTTCCGCGACCCGGCCATGATCTTTGCCCACTGATTTGGGCGTTTAAAGGCACGTAACCGGCCTTGTGAAAGCGGGCCGGTCCATGACAGACTGTAATTGACGCGCCAATTGACGCGCCGGAACGCTTTGCGCTCTGGCGCGTTTGATATGTACAGAACCTTTTATCGTCCCGACTTTCCAAGCATTGACCAGGAGACCCCGATGGCAACCACCAACGCCCCGCTCAACATTCTGATTTCCGCTGCCGGCGATGATCAAAAGTGGAAAAGCGTGATGGTTGACCGCCTGCCGGACGCCAATATCGTAACCGAAGAAGATAATTACGATCCTGAAACAATTGATTATGCCCTGTTCTGGAAACAGCCACAGGGTTTGATCAAGACGCTTCCGAAGCTCAAGGCGATCTTCTCGCTTGGGGCGGGGGTGGATCATGTTGTTTCATCGCCCAGTCTACCGACCGACTTGCCGGTTATTCGGCTTGAGGATGCCGGTATGGCGGATCAGATGGTGCAGTATCATCTTTATGCCGCCCTGCATTTCATGCGTGACTTTGATGTTTATAGCGCCCAGCAGGCAAATGGCGACTGGACCCCGCATGACGTGGCGCGCATTTCGCAGTGCCGGGTCGGTGTCATGGGCCTTGGCGCGCTGGGCTCTGCGGTTGCCTCATCGCTTTCCAATCTCGGCTTTACCGTGTCGGGCTGGAGCCGCTCGATGAAGGCGATTGAAGGCATTTCGACCTATGCCGGGAAAGAAACGCTTGCCGAGTTTCTGGGTCAGTCCGATATCCTGATCTGCCTTCTGCCGCGCACCTCCGAGACCGAAAATGTCCTGAACAGCGACACGCTTTCCTCCCTGCCCAAGGGGGCTGCAATCATCAATGCCGCCCGTGGGGCCATGATCAACGAGGCAGATTTGCTGCGCGCGATTGATACCGGCCATCTGCGCGGCGCGTTTCTGGATGTCGCAGCGACCGAACCGCTGCCCGAAAGCCATCCGTTCTGGGATCATGGGAAAATCCGCATCACCCCGCATATTGCGGCTGCCACCCGGTTTGAGGAATCCGTCGATCAGATTGCCGAAAACCTGGATCGTCTGGCACGCGGCGAAACCCCGCGCGGCTTGGTCAATCGCGAAACCGGCTACTAAGCCGCTACATCGCGGACACACACCCTTCAGACCCGACCCCGCGCAAACGTCCCGCCGGGTCGGGTTTTGCTTGTCCAGCTGCGGGCTTTCTGCAAAAGAAGGAGGATCGCCCGCCAAACCGGTGGCGTTGCTGTTAAACAGGATTTCCGATGTCAGCCAAAACCTTTGTTGCGCTTCGCGTTGAATGTGACGCCGCCACCGCCTTTGATCAGTTTACCAATGAGATTGATCACTGGTGGAAGCAGGGGCCGCGCAACCGCCTGATCGGCAATCGACCGGGTATCATGGAATTTGGCGAAAGCGGCGGCGTGCGCTATTTGCAGGAAGTCGATAAACGCCGCCCCGATTTTATCGTCCGTGCAGGTAAGGTCACCAGGTGGGAACCAGGCAAGCGCCTTGCCTTTGAATGGCAATGGCCGATGGCCGATCCCAAGGAGCCGGCGACATTGGTCGATATCCGGTTTAGCGCGCAGGGCGATTACACCCGCATCACGCTGGAACATCTTGGCCTTGAAAAGCTGTCCATGGCCCATCCCGGCCGCAATGGCCTGAATGACAACCGCTTCAAGCCGATGATGACCCATTACTGGCAGGCCCATCTGGTTTCATTGCGAAACCAAATCAAACTGCTTTCAAGCAACTCAAGCCCGGCCTGATCCGGCAAAATCAATCTTCGCAAACAACGCGCTTAGCCAGTCGACAAAGACCCGTACCCGGACGGAAAGCTGGCGGTTTTGCGGATACAGGATCGACACCGGCATGGGGTCAGGCGGGCAATCGGGCAGGATTTCGACCAGCTTGCCCGATTGAAGGTCATCTGCGACGCGATAACGCGGCACCTGCACAATCCCCAATCCGGCGGCGGCACAGGCGGCATAGCTGTCCGCCCCGGTCACCGAAATGCTTGCGGGCAGCATGACGTCGCACACCTTGCCATCAATTGTAAAATCAAGCGGGATTGGCTGATCATCCGCGCCTGACAGGAAACAAACCATCTGATGGCCCTGACTTTTAAGGTCATCAACGGTTTTGGGCATGCCGATGCGTGCAATGTAATCCGGGCTTGCCACGGTGGCCTCGTGCAAAAGGGCAAGCCTGCGCCCGATCATGGATGAATTGGCCAGATCACCACTGCGCAGGACGCAATCAAAGCCTTCATGCACCAGATCGACAAAACGATCGCCATCGGCCAGCACCAGCTCAATCCCCGGATAGCGACCCCGAAAATCACCAAGGGCAGGGATGATAAAGGTCCGCGCCAGCGTGCCTTGCAGGTTCACCCGCAGCAATCCCTTGGGATCGGCATTGGTAAAGCTGCCATCGGCTTCTTCAAGATCGGCGAGAATCCTGATACAGCGCTGATAATAAGCCTCCCCGTCATGGGTGGGGTTAACCGTGCGTGTCGTGCGTTCCAGCAACCGGGTGCCCAGCCGGTCTTCCAATCGCTGGATGGAATTGGTCATGGTCGCACGCGGGATCAAAAGATCACTCGCCGCCTTGGTAAAGCTTTTGCGCTCCACCACGCGCACGAAGTTGCGCATTTCCTCAAACCGGTCCATTCGCCATCCTGATTGTTATTCAATTTCGAATAATGATGTCGAATATAACCTAATTATCCGAAAAGTCATCTTGGGCATAGTCGGCCCATGCCCTTGCGGCCCCCTTAATCACCGAGGAGACTTTTCATGTCTGCCAATCAAAACAGAACCGCCATCATCACCGGCGCATCGCGCGGCATTGGTGTGGCCCTTGCCAAGCGTCTGGCAGCGGATGGCTTTGCCGTTGTCATCAACTATGCCAACTCTGCCGGGCCTGCCGAAGAACTGGCCGAAACCCTGAAATCCCGGGGCCACAAGGCGCTGGCCATTCAGGCCGATATCGCCCGTCCGGACGCGGTCACCGCCCTGTTTGACAAGACCATCACCGAATTTGGCGGGGTTGATGTCATTGTGAACAATGCCGGTGTCATGACGACCACCCCGATTGCCGACATGGATGACACCACCTATGACGCGATGATGGACATCAATGTCCGTGGCACATTCAACATGCTGCGCGAAGGTGCCAAACATCTTCGTGATCATGGCCGGGTGATCAATTTTTCAACCACTGCCCTGCACCTCAAACTGCCGGGCTACGCCGTCTATAACGCGACCAAGGCCGCGGTAGAGGCAATGACGGGCGTTTTCGCCAAGGAACTGCGCGGTCGCCAGATCACCGTCAATACCGTTGCCCCGGGGCCGGTGGCAACCGAACTGTTCCTCAATGGCAAGACCGATGAACAGGTTGCCAATTTCGCAAAGATGCCACCGCTTGAACGCCTTGGTGAACCTGATGACATCGCGGGTGTTGTGTCCTTCCTGGCCGGGCCGGATTCCGGTTGGGTCGATGGTCAGACGATCCGTGCCAATGGCGGCCTGGCCTAAATCGGCCAACGGGCCCAATCCCGCGCATTTGCAGGCTTGATTGGTCGGTGATCGACAGTGATCCCCCATCCCCGTGCCGGTTTTCTGCCAATAATGCCTGCATGACACGCAATGATGCCCCCTGATACGCAAACAGGTGGCATCATTGCCATTTGGCATCTGCCCCGCGCACCAAAGGTGAACGCGCATAGCGCTTTGAAACCTTGTGCAAATACCGGGCTTTGCGCATCATGTCCCGCCATCAGGAAAGGGACATTCATGCCAAACGCCACCCAAACACCGGACCACCCGGCTGACATCACGTTTCGCTATGCCATCCGCGATGATCTGCCCGCCATCGTCGCCCTTCTGGCCGATGATGAAAAAGGCAAAACCCGCGAAGAATTCACTGATCCGCTGCCCGACGCCTATTACGCCGCGTTTGACGCCATGGAATCGCAATCAACCGATGCACTGCCCAACAAATACCTGCTTGCCCTTCAGGGCACGGATATTGTCGGTTGTTTGCAGCTGACCCTGATTGCCGGTTTGTCGCGCCGCGGCCAACTGCGCGCCCAGATCGAGGGGGTCCGGGTGGCCAGCAGCGCGCGCGGTCAGAAGATTGGCGAAAAGCTGATCACACAGTCCATTACGATTTCGAAATCACTTGGTGCGGCCCTGGTGCAGTTCACCACCGACAAGACCCGCAAGGATGCCCATCGCTTCTATGAACGGCTTGGTTTTATTGCCAGCCACGAAGGCATGAAACTTCAGATTTCCTAGGGATTTTTGCAATATTGCGCGGCCCAGGTCGGTCATTTTTCGCACACGCAACCACAGCGGCGTCAAAGTCTGATAGGATGGGCTATGAAACACACAGCACAAGATCGGAGACTTCCATGAATTTGATCGAGTTGCAGGACCTTGCCCGCGAACGCGGCTTTTCGCATGTGTTCAGTGCATCGGATAACCACGTCACATGTGATGGCAAACAGGCAAAATACAGCCCTGATGACCTGACCATCATCGATTCCCGTTCCGTCGATGCCGGAACCGACCCGGGCGATGACGCCACGTTGTACATGATCGAGGCCAATGACGGCACGCGCGGCATGCTGATTGTGCCCAGCAGTTTCGATACCGACCGCAACAAGGCCGACCTGATCGACCATCTGCGCCGCAAGCACGGCTGAATTCGGAACAAGCGGCCAAGGCTTGCGTTTTACCCTTATCAGACACTTTTTTGATCAAGGAGGCCGCAATGACCTTGGCTGATCTTCAGGAAAATGCCAAAGACCACGGTTTTGAACACCATTTCATGGCTGAAGAAAACGGTGTGCGCAGTGACGGCACAGGCAAGCTTTATACTCCGGACGAATTGCGCCTTGTTCATTCCAACAGCACCGATCACGGCACCGATCCGGGTGATGAGGCAACGCTGTTCATGATCGAAGCCAATGACGGCACCAAGGGTGTCATGATCATGGCCGATGCCTTTCATGCTGACCCGCACAAGGCCGAAATCATTGATATCCTGCGCCGCAAGCGCGCAGCCTGACCCCAAGGGTGTCCGGGATCCCCGCCCGATTGGCAATGCGATGCAGATCGACGCTACCGGGGTGGAAATTCGCAAAATGAACACAAACATGCACCTGTAGCGACATAAATAGCGGGCAGGTTCTGTTCGCCGCCATCGCAACCTGAGTGGAAAAGGCTCTCAATGTCAGATCTTTTGCCGTTCATTCGTGCCTGGGTCACGGATCCCAGAAAAGTATCAGCCATCTCGCCTTCAAGCCCGGCACTTGCACGGTTGATCACATCAGAAGTCACCGCCCAACGCACCCCGGTTCTGGAACTCGGACCGGGGACAGGTGTGTTTACCCGAGCGCTTCTCGATCGCGGGATAAACCAGAACGACCTGACCTTGATCGAAGCCGGACCGGATTTTTCCCGCCTGTTGTCAAAGCGCTACCCCAAGGCCCGCATTCTGCAAATGGATGCCTGCCGCCTTGGTCGCCATGGCCTGTTTGGCCGCGGCGAGCTGGCAAGCGCAATCAGTGGTCTGCCGCTTCTTTCGATGACACCGCGCCAGATCATGGGGATTTTATCGGGCAGCTTTGAATATCTGCGCGAAGACGGCGCGTTTTATCAGTTCACCTATGGCCCGCGCTGCCCGGTGCCTGCGGCCATCCTTGCCCGCCTTGACCTGCAGGCAACGCGCATCGGCACTACGGTCCGCAATGTCCCGCCCTCGTCGGTCTACAAGATCGAACGCAAACGCCGCCCCGAAATCGTCAGCGAAGTCCGCAAATCCGCCTGATTGGCCAGTGAGCCTAGCAACACAAAAAAGGGCACCAACGGCATGGTACCCCTTTTATCTGTATCATCGCCCTTTAAAGCCGATGGAAACGGTTGATCACCACAAGTGATGGACGCGCGGGGCGATGCGCTGCTCATAGATATTGCGCAGTTCACCGATCACCTCTGGCGACAGCGGTGCAACGTCACTTGCTGCAGCATTCGCTGCGGCCTGCGCCGCATTCTTTGCCCCGGGGATCACAACACCAACAGCATCTTCCATCAAAATCCAGCGCAGGGCAAACTGCGCCATGGTGATGTTCTCGGGAACCAAGCGGCGGATTTCCTCGACTGCCTCAAGCGCAACATCAAACGGCACGCCGGCGAATGTTTCGCCCTTGTCAAACTCCTCGCCATTGCGGTTAAACGCACGATGGTCATCGGCGGCAAAAGCGGTATCCTTGGTCATCTTGCCGGTCAGAAGACCGGACGCCAGCGGTACCCGCACGATAACCCCGACATTTTTTGCTTTTGCCTCGCGGAAAAACAGTCCCGACGGGCGTTGGCGGAAGATGTTGTAAATGATCTGAACCGACGCAACCCCGGGATATTCGATGGCTTT
>NZ_DBGS01000107.1:9547-10140 GCF_002295455.1 Thalassospira sp. UBA848
CATTTCCTCCATCACCTCGAACACATCCGGGCGATAGAACACCTCGGTCGGCGGGCAATGAAGCTGCACCAGATCAAGACAATCCGTCGCAAGGTTCTTAAGGCTCCGTTCCACAAAGGCTGTCAGATTCTGCTTGTTGTAGCCCTCGGACACATGCGGATCGAGGCGACGTCCGGCCTTGGTTGCGATGAACGGACGTTCGCCACCGCGTTCCTTCATGACATCGGCGATGATTTTTTCCGACCGGCCGTCACCGTAAACGTCGGCGGTATCAATGAAGGTCGTGCCGTTATCAAGGGCGGCATGCAGGGCCGCGCGCGCGTCAGCCTCTGAAACATCGCCCCAGGCGCCACCAATGGCCCAGGCTCCGAAACCGACTTCCGAAACCGTGCGTCCTGTCTTACCAAATTTTCTGTAGTTCATATATCTTTGCTCCTAAGGCATTAACTGGCCGCCATTGACCTCGATGATCTGGCCTGTGATGTAGCCCGCCATGGCGTTCGAGGCGAGAAACAGGAACGCCCCGACACATTCATCCGGGCGGCCCACGCGGCCCATCGGTACTGTTGCGCTTTGCGCGGCAAGCACATCGG
>NZ_DBGS01000107.1:10517-15325 GCF_002295455.1 Thalassospira sp. UBA848
TCCGCCACAAATTCCTTTGCCTGTCCGCGTGTCAGGCTGCTGACAAAGGATTTTGCCGCCGCATACAGCACAGCACCACCCCCGCCGCCATTGCGCGCAGCAATTGATGTCGTATTGACGACAAAACCGTTTTCCGACGCTTTGAGGTAAGGATACGCCGCCACCGTGGCTTCCCAAACCGATTTGCCGTTCAGGGCAAAGACACGGTCAAGATGCTCGGGTTCGACCTCGGTCGTCGGCACACGCCCAAGCATGCCGCCAGCATTGTTGATCAGGCCATCCAGTCCACCAAGTATGCGGGCGGCTTCCCTGACCACTTTCGTCGGTGTACCGGTTACACTCATATCGCCCTGAACAGGAAAGACATGCTCGGGAAACTCTGCCTGAAGGGCAAGGGCTGCTTCACGGCTTTCATTGTAATGAAGGGCAACCTTGGCACCCTGTGCGGCAAACCCCCGGACAATCTCGGCCCCGATCCCGGTTGAGCCCCCGGTTACCAAAACACGCCGCGACATCAGGTCTGGAATCCTGATTGCCTGAATATCACTCATCGTATTCCTCCGGCTTAATTGTCTGACTTATGCCCAGATTACTTGTTGCACCGATCCGTGTGGTGTGGTTTTTCATGAACTGAAATCATCCACAAAGTGAATAGGGATCAACTTGGCTGGAATCGACCGCGCAGAGTTTGCTGATCTACGCCTTTTTCTGGCGATTGTCCGCCGCCAGAGCTTCAAGGCTGCGGCCATTGAATTCGGACTTTCGCCGTCGGCGGCTAGTCACGCGATCCGCCGTCTGGAAAGCCGCCTTGGCGTAAAGCTGATCAATCGAACGACGCGCGCAATTATGGCAACCGAACTGGGCCAGGACCTTGCCAACAAGCTTGCCGAGGGCTTTGACAAGCTTGATGAAGCGCTCCAGACGCTTGATGCCCCCGGTGCCGCCAGCTTTGGCGAGGTCCGCATCAACGCCTTTTCCGATGCCGCACACCTTCTGATCGCCCCCGCACTGCCGGAATTTGCTGAAACCTTTCCCGACGTCAACCTCGGCATCGTTGTTGAAAACCGACCGATTGATATTGTCGCAGAAGGATATGATGCCGGCATCCGGTATGGGCATCTGGTCCCGGAAGACATGGTTGCCGTCGCACTCAGCGGACCCCAGCGCTGGGTGGTGGCAGGCGCGCCAAACTACCTTGCACGGCACGGAAAACCCGACACCCCCGAAGATCTGGGCAATCACACATGCCTGCAACTTCTTCTGGGCGATAATTCGCGTTTTCCCTGGGAACTTGGCACCGGCCCGGACCAGAAAAGCTACCGCGTGCCGGGCCATATCACCATTCAGGACACGGCAACGACGATTTCCGCCGCCAAGGCCGGGCTTGGACTGGCCTATCTGCTGGAATCGCGCATTGCCGAAGAGCTTGCCAACGGACAGCTGGAAATCGTGCTGGAAGACTATGCATCAACTGATGATCCCTTCCATATGTATTACAGCAGCCGCCACAACAATCATCCGGGCTTGCGCGGCCTGATCAACATCATCCGCAAACAGAACGGCCTGTCGCGCATATGATCACAGGTCACGTCAGCGGCATTGAAGGCATGAATGATGATGGACTAGCGCCGATAGACCATCTGGCGATAATTCAGCGCCTCTGCAATATGGCCACGCTTGACCGCACCACTGCCCGAAAGATCGGCAATCGTGCGCGCCACCCGCAATATCCGGTGATATCCGCGGGCTGACAACTTCATCTGACGGGCCGCATCCTGCAGCAAGCCGCGACTATCCGCATCAAGCCCGGCAGCATTTTGCAGGGTTTCACCATCGGCCTCGGCATTGGTCGATATGTTTTCGTTTTTATATCGCAACATTTGCAATTCGCGCGCCAGAAACACCCGTTCACGCACCGCCTGACTGGTTTCACCCTTGGCCGGTAAATCAAGGTCTTCGGGTTTGACGGCGGGCACTTCGATCTGGATATCAAAGCGGTCCAGAAGCGGCCCTGAAAGCCGAGCCTGATATTCCTCGCCACAACGCGGGGCGCGGGTGCAGGCCAGCTCGTTATCACCAAGATAGCCGCACCGGCACGGGTTCATCGCCGCCACCAGCTGCACGCGCGCCGGATAGGTCACATGCGCATTGGCGCGCGCAACCGACACCTGCCCGGTTTCAAGCGGCTGGCGCAGGGCATCAAGCACATTGCGCTGAAATTCAGGCAATTCATCCAAAAACAGAACGCCATTATGGGCGAGTGAAATCTCGCCCGGCTTGACCCGATGGCCACCACCGACAAGGGCCGGCATAGAGGCAGAGTGATGGGGCTGGCGGAACGGGCGGGTACGGATCAGGCCACCTTCAGGCAACATTCCGGATACGGAATGGATAACCGTGGTTTCAAGCGCCTGTCTGGCATCAAGGTCGGGCAGAATGCCGGGCAGACGGGCGGCCAGCATTGATTTTCCCGATCCCGGCGGCCCCGACATCAACAGGTTATGCCCCCCGGCTGCTGCGATCTCAAGCGCGCGTTTGGCACTTTCCTGACCCTTGATATCGCGCAGATCACCATGGAAATCATTGATCGCGTCTGCGTCACGCCGGATCGGGCGGGGCAGGATTTGCGTGCCTTTGAAATGATTGATCAGGGCGACAAGGCTGGGTGCGGCAAGGATTTCAAGGTCCCCGGCCCAAAGCGCCTCGGCCCCATTGGCCTCCGGGCAAATGATGCCGCATTCCTGCATCCCGGCTTCCATGGCAGCGGGCAGGACACCGCCAACCTTGGTGATGCTGCCATCAAGCCCCAATTCACCCAGCACCAGAAACCGTTCGATATCGTCATGGCCGATAACATCCATCTCGGCCAGAATGCCCAGCGCAATCGGCAGATCGAAGTGCGATCCTTCCTTAAGCAAATCGGCCGGGGCCAGATTAATCGTGATGCGTTTGGGCGGCAGGGCCAACCCCATGGCCGAAAGGGCGGATCGAACGCGTTCGCGGGCCTCTGACACTGCTTTGTCGGGCAGGCCAACAACGCCAAAGGCCGGAAGCCCACTTGCCATTTGCACTTGCACATCGACAGGGATCGTTTCAATCCCGGCAAAGGCAACTGTGGTAACCCGCGCTGTCAATTCGCCTGCCCCCATAACCCCAAGTTGCACCACTTTGACGGGAAATGGGGGTCAAGGCAACATATCGTTCAGCGACGATGGTTTGGCACCCTAGGCGTTGTCATCTTCGGTATTGATCATCCAGGGCGTGCCGAACTTGTCATTCACCAGACCAAAGCCCTTTGACCAGAATGTTTCTGCGAACGGCATGATCACCGTACCGCCAACAGCAAGCCCGTCAAAATACGCGCGCGCCTGGTCGGCCGTGGCCGCATGGATGGAGATATTCATCCCCTTCATCGGTTCGAAATTCGGGGCCGGACTGTCTGATGCCATGATGGTCCAGCCATCTCCCGAAAGGCAGGCATGGGCCATTTTGTCGGCCATATCGGGCATTTCCGCGGCCATCGGCGTATCGCCATAGGGAACCGTTATCAGTTCACCGCCCAGAACGGATTGATAAAACGCCATTGCCGGGCGGCAATTACCATCAAAATTCAAATAGCTGATTATTCTCATCGGGGCTTCCTTTTCAAAATTGCGTTGGTGGGCACGGCTTATGGTTCAAGGCCGAACTGGGCCTGGCCATTGTCGATATCAAACGGCACAGAGAAATGTTCATGCGCGATGCGCCATTGGCCGTCGCGCTTTTCAAGGTGATAGCTTGACCGCATCCAGCTGACCTGTTCGGTGCCATCCTGATCACGCATCCCGCAGCGGATCAGGAAACGCGCAACACCAAGATGGCCGGAGACACGAATGGTTGGTGTCTGCATCTCGACAATCATGTCGGCGTCCTTGGGCAGGCATTCTTCCCAATGGGCGCGGTAATCGGCGCCACCAACGACTTGCAGGGGGCCAACCGCGTCATAGGAGCAGATATCGGGATGATAAAGGGCCATGATCGCATCGATATCCTTGTTGCGATTGGCCGTCGCCCAGCGATCAAACAGATCAAGAATCGCCTGGCGATCTCTGGCTTGTTTTTCTGACATCAAACATATCCTGGCTGTGGTGGTGCGAGGGGGATTTGGTCTTTGCAGCGCGACCCGACCGGGGCGGGGCGGTCAGCCGTTTGCCACCGCCTGTTCAAGCGCGGCGATATCGATTTTTTGCATGGTCATCATGGCGCTTGCCGCGCGTGCGGCAATTTCCGGGTCGGGATCGGTCATCAATTCAATCAGGCGGGTCGGGGTGATTTGCCAAAACACGCCAAACCGGTCCCGGACCCAGCCGCAATCACGCGGCTCGCCGCCTTCCGAAAGACAATCCCAGTAATAATCAACCTCTGCCTGATCCTTGCAATCGACGACAAAGGATACGGCTTCGGTAAATTCAAAATCCGACGGAAAGTTAAAGGCGGTAAATTGCCGACCAAAAAGCTCAAAACGAATGGTTAGAACGCTACCTTCCGGGCCGGGGCCAGCGGAACTTGCGCGCATGATGTCGCCGATTTTGGCATCGGCAAAAACCGAGACATAAAAATTCACGGCTTCTTCTGCGGTCTGGTTAAACCACAAAAAGGGGCTGATCTTCTGCATGGGGCGTCCTCCTTGCCGGGCAGAACGGTGGTGTGCTTCGGTGACGATCAAACGGCGCATTTATCAGCAAATTATGATTTTCCCGTTTGACAAATACGTTGATATCAACATAATTTATCCATGTCAAAAAAAGATTTCAACCATAGCGATCAGA
>NZ_DBGS01000100.1:0-25478 GCF_002295455.1 Thalassospira sp. UBA848
CTGGGCAAGCGATACCGGCGGAACTGCACCCGATGACTGGCCAAAGCTGACCATCATGCCAAGCCGTTTGAGGCACTTAAGCGAATCCTCAAAGGTGTCTTTGCCCACCGAATCATAAACAACTTCAACGCCCTGGCCGCCCGTGATTTCCTTGACCCGCTCCGAGACAACCTCTTCGCGATACAGGATCGGGTAATCACAGCCCTTGGCCTTGGCGATTTCGGCCTTTTCCTTGGAACCGACCGTTCCGATCACGGTGGCCCCCAGATGCTTGGCCCACTGGCAAACAATCTGGCCAACGCCGCCAGCTGCGGCATGGATCAGAATGGTGTCGCCCTTTTTGACCTCATAGGTCCGGCGCAAAAGATATTGCGCGGTCATGCCCTGAAGCATGGCGGCTGCGGCCAGTTCGAAACTGACATCATCGGGGATTTTCACCAGACCCTTGGCCGGCATCACGCGCGCCTCGGCATAGGCACCAAGTGGCTGTGCGGCGTAGGCCACGCGATCGCCTACGGCCAGATCCGTCACACCCGGACCGACTTCCTCAATGATACCAGCACCTTCAAGCCCAAGGCCGGACGGCATGCTGGGTGCGGGATAGACGCCGGAACGGAAATAGATATCGATATAGTTCAGGCCAACGGCCTTTTGCGTCAGGCGCACTTCGCCTTCGCCCGGTGCGCCAACTTCGACATCTTCAAATTTCAGAACATCACTGCCGCCGGTTTCGTAAAATCGGAATGCTTTCGTCATGGGTGACCTCCCTTCTTGCGTTTTGGAACGCACGTTTCGTCAATGAGGGCAGTGTAGGGCAGAAGCCTGTGATTTGCAGCAGGGGAAATACCGAAAATGTCTTTGCGACAGGCCGTGCTTGGTCGCAGCCATCCTGCTCCTGACATATCCTGTCATGGCAATCTGCTAGACTTGTTTTGTCGCAGCAAGCTTGACCCGTTCATAAGGAAGGACAACGGCATTGACGGTTATCAGCCACATTACGCTCGGAACCAACGACAAGGCCCGCTCAGCAAAGTTTTACGACGCCGTTCTTGGCGCGCTGGGCTTCGAGCGATTGCCAAAACCCCCGGAAAAGCCGTTGGCTTATGAGCGGGATGGACAGATGCCAACGATCTATATCTACAGCCCGGCAGACGGGCGCCCGGCAACGTGGGGCAATGGTACTCATATTGCGTTTCAGGCAGACCAACGTGACATGGTCGATGCCTTTCACGCAGCGGCGCTCAACTACGGCGGCATGGACGAAGGCCAACCCGGTCTGCGTGCGCATTACGGCCCGAACTACTATGCCGCCTATGTCCGTGATCCGGATGGGAACAAGCTGCAAGCCGTGTGCTACGCCAAAGACTAAGTAATTGAAAACAAGGTTATAATGGAAGATCGCCCTGATCGTCGGGCAGGGGTAAATCGACACCTTCGATCTTTAAAAGCGCACGCTTGGTTTCAAGCCCGCCATGGCCGGAATAACCGCCCGGCTTGTCGCCCGCAGCCAGAACGCGGTGACAGGGGATTATGATCGGAATCGGGTTTAATCCGCACGCCGTGCCAACCGACTGAAACGCCTTGGGCGATCCGGCCATCGCCGCCAGTTCCTTGTAGGTCGCTGTTTGGCCCATCGGGATTTTGCCCATCGCCTGCCAGACGATTTTCTGGAAATCCGTCCCGTCAGGGGCGAGGGGCAAATCAAAGCTGTGCAAGCGCCCTGCGAAATAGGCAGTAAGCTGCTTTTGGGCTTCTTCAAGCACCGGTGTGCTTTCAACCTCGTCAACAAAACCCCAATCAAGCGCAACGATTTGATCTTCAAATGCGAAAACCGTAATTGCGCCGACGGGGCTGTTGATCGAGATTTGCGGCATGGTGGCGTCTTTCGTGCGGTGGACCTGGTTTGGGTGTTTTGGGGCTGTTGGGGGGCTATGCGGTCTTGGCTGGCAAATCTGCAAGCAGTTTGGTCAGCTCATCGGCACTTGTGACCGGGGCCGAGCACACCGGACCCTGACAGACATAGGCGGTTTCCTTGCCGTCAATCGCGGTCTTGCCCTGGGCCGGATGACCATCGGGCAGGGGATCACCGTCAGACAGGATCGTGATGGCGCGGTTGGGCAGATAACTGCCAAAAATGGCGCGGCGCATATCAAGATAGGTCTGGCTGCGGTCCTTGGCGATCAGCACGATCTGCACCGGATTCTGCAGCATTTCAGCTGCCATCATAAGGCCGGGCATGTTCGGGAACTGCTCGCTGATCCGCCCGCCAAAGGCCGCAAGGGTGATTTCGGCCTGATCACGGTATTGCGCATCGCCGGTCAGGGCATAAAGCTTGGCCAGATTCTGGGCCATGATCGCATTGCCTGATGGCACGGCATTATCCATGAAGGGTTTTTGGCGCACGACAAGGTCGCTGGCATCCGATGCCGACTGGAAATAGCCGCCCTTGGCATCGGCAAACAGGGTTTCGACCGCAGCCGACCACCGGATGGCTTCATTAAGATAGGCATCCTCGCCAAAGCATTCATAAAGCCTGAGTGCCGCGCGGATCATATGCGCATAGTCTTCCAGCATCCCGGCATGCTGCACGCGCCCATCGCGATAGCTGTGCAGGAAGCGGTCATCCTTCATCAGGGTGTTGATCACAAAGCCATAGGCAAGCTTGGCATAATCCAGCCAGTCGGCCCGGTGGAAGGTCATCGCCGCCTCGGCAAAGGCGGCAATTGTCATGGCGTTCCAGTCGGTCAGCGCCTTGTCATCCCAGCCCGGGCGAATGCGTTTTGCCCGTTCAGTCAGAAGCTTGGCCCGAAGCTCGGCCAGCTTTTCCTCGGTCGCGTCATCGGCAAGCGCCAATCCCGAAGCGGTGCGATTAAGGATATTCTGGCCTTCCCAGTTGCCACCCGCGGAGACGTCATAGAATTTCTTGAACAGTTCGGCGTCCGCGCCAAGGATCTGGTCAATTTCATCTTCGGACCAGACATAGAACTTGCCTTCGACCCCTTCGCTGTCGGCATCAAGGCTTGCGGTAAAGGCGCCGCCCGGAATGCGCATTTCGCGCAGGATCCATCCAATGGTTTCCTCGACCCGCTTGGCATAAAGCGGATTGGGATCAACCCGCCAGACATCACACAAAAGATCAATCAGCTGTGCGTTGTCATACAGCATCTTTTCGAAATGCGGCACCAGCCACTGGTCATCGACGGCATAACGGGCAAAACCGCCACCCAGATGATCATAAATGCCGCCCTGGCACATGCGATCCAGGCTGTGTTTGACGATGCGTTTCAGCCCGTCATCATCGGTGCGCACACCGGTGCGCCAGATATAGGACAAAAGGCTGGGCTGCGGGAATTTCGGCGCGCCTGATGTACCGCCATTTTCCCCGTCCATGATCTGCAAGCAGCCATGGCCGCAGCGATCAATCATCTCAAGGCTGGGGACCGCGCCAACCGCCGCACTGTTCATTTTGATCAGTGCGTTGGAAATCTGGCTGACATTGTGGCGGACATCATCGGGTTTTTCGGCATATATCTTGGCGACGGTCTTAAGCACATCGCCAAATCCCGGCCGGCCATAGCGCGCTTCCTTGGGGAAATAGGTCCCGCCCCAGAACGGCTCGCCATCCGGGGTCAAAAACATCGTCAGTGGCCAGCCACCCTGTTGGCCCAGAAGGGCCAGCGCGTTCTGATAAAGCGCATCAAGGTCCGGGCGTTCTTCGCGGTCGAGCTTGATATTGATGAAAAGCTCGTTCATCAGGGCGGCGATGCCCTCATCCTCAAAGCTTTCATGGGCCATGACATGGCACCAGTGACACGCCGCATACCCGACCGACAGCAGGATTGGCTTGTTGGCCTCCTTCGCCGCAGCAAGGATTTCGCTGCTCCAGGGCTGCCAATGCACCGGGTTGTCGCGATGCTGAACAAGATAGGGGCTGGTTTCCGAACCAAGATTGTTGCGTGCGAGTTCCATTTTGTGTCCTGTGCCATCCATTGGCGGATGACTTTATTGTTTGCGGTAGCGCGATCTGCAATCACGCGCCAGTCATCAGTGCTGGCAATGCTTTATTAGGCTATTTACGTGATTCTAAGGGTTATGCCGTCATTCATAAAGGCAAATGGCCGGAATCTTTTATCGCAATATTGTGAAAGTTGCGGTCGCGGCCTGACGTTACCTTCCATATGGTAGGGACGGGGAGTGTTATTATGATTGCCGCGGGCTTGCTTGTGGGGATAATGGCCCCGCCAGACAAAAAAGACAGAGATCGACAAAGAGAACAGTTCAGGAGATCAGGGCGATGAAAGTAACCGTGAACATTGATTGCACGCCAGAAGAGGCACGGACCTTCTTTGGCCTTCCTGATGTTCAGCCGATGCAAAAGGCGATGATGCAAGAAATCGAAGACCGCATGAAAGCCAATCTGGCGGCGATGGACCCGGAAACCATGCTCAATACATGGCTGCCACAGGGCATCCAGAACTGGGAACAGCTTCAGAAAGCCTTCTGGGGCCAGTTCAATGCGGGTACCGGCGGTACCGGTGACAAGGACAAAGGCTAGGCAGACCCGATATCATGCGTGAACACTACTATCAGGCACATGTCTTCGTGTGCCAGAACGAACGCCCGGCCGGACATGAACGCGGATGCTGCAATTCAAAGGGCGCGACCAGACTTCGCAATTACATGAAGGTGCGCGCCAAGGAACTTGGCCTGCCACAGACCCGGATTAATACCGCCGGATGCCTCGATCGCTGCGAACTGGGCCCGGTGATGGTGGTCTATCCTGAAGGCACCTGGTATCGCTACGAGACGATGGAAGACATCGAAGCGATCCTCAATGACCATCTGATCGGTGGGCAGGTGGTTGAACGGTTGAAGCTTAATCCCGATCAATAAGCGCCCCCGCGTGACCTTGAGTAATCAAACCGGCCCGTGACATGTGCTTGGCCGGTTTTTTTTACGCCCTACTGCACTACGCCCTACTGCACATAGATTCCCGCCTGCGCGGGAATGACGGGTCTTTTGGGGATTGTCGCTCTCTCCACGTCTGATGGCGTCCAAGTGCCTCCATCGAGGTGACAGGACAAGGCACACCCCTTGGCAGCCCAAACCGTCACCCCCGCGCAGGCGGGGGTCCATGACGGGGCGAGGGAGGTGAATCGGGTAGTGGCGGTTGCCAAAGCGCACTTCAAGGTCTGCTCAACCAACGAAAGGTCATTAAACCCCTGTTGGTTATTTTCTGCCATATGTTGACCTTTGCCGCTGTCTGGACGATATCCTCCTCAGCCACGCAACCGCATTTTCAGAACTGACGGACCCGCCATGATTGCCAGCCGAGAAACCATTTTTGCCCTGTCCTCCGGCGCGGGGCGTGCCGGTGTTGCCGTGATCCGATTATCCGGGCCACGTTCGGGCGCTGTGCTGTGTGCGTTATTGGGCCGCGATACCATGCCCAAACCGCGTCATGCGATCTATGCCCCGATCCGCGATCCCAAGTCGCACGAACGGCTTGATGATGCGGTGGCGATCTATTTCGAAGGCCCGGCAAGCTTTACAGGCGAGGACGTGGTTGAACTGCATGTCCATGGCGGGCGCGCCGTGATCGAAGGGGTGCTCGATTGCCTGTCACGTCAGGACGGATTGCGCGTGGCCGACCCCGGCGAATACACAAGACGCGCCTTTGAAAACGGCAAGATGGATCTGACCTCGGCCGAGGGCATCGCCGATCTTATTGACGCCGAAACATCTGCCCAGCGCCGTCAGGCGGTACGCCAGATGGCCGGTGAGCTGGGCACGCTGTATGAAGGCTGGCGCGCGCGTTTGATGAAGGCACTGGCCCATATCGAGGCCGATATTGATTTCCCCGACGAAGATTTGCCCGATGGCATTGTGCCGGTGGTACGCGGTGATCTGATGAGTGTGTTTGGCGAGATCAAAAAACACCTTGCCGATAATCGTCGCGGCGAACGGCTGCGCGAAGGGTTCCAGATCGTCATCCTTGGTGCGCCCAATGCCGGCAAGTCAAGTTTGCTCAACCGGCTTGCACAGCGTGATGCCGCCATCGTTTCCGAGATCGCGGGGACGACGCGCGACATGATCGAAGTCCATCTGGATCTGGGGGGCTTCCCGGTCACCATGGTGGATACGGCAGGCCTGCGCGAAAGCGGTGACGTGATTGAATCCGAAGGCGTGCGCCGGGCGACGGAGCGGGCCGAAAATGCCGATTTGCGCCTGGTGGTGATTGATCGCAACGACTGGCCGAACATTGATCCGGAGGCCGCGCGTCTGATCGATGACAAGACACTTATTCTGATCAACAAGGTCGATGCGACCGACAGCCTTGATATCCCGGCAAGCTGGCAGGGGACATCCGCAGATGGCCGTGCGCTGGAGCTTCCCGTTTTGGCCATATCGGCCATGACCGGGCAGGGGATGGAAAGCCTCTTGCAACTGCTGGAGACTCGCGTAAAAGAGGGGCTCGATTTTGCCGGGCCCGTGCCGCTGACACGGCTGCGCCATCGGCGGGCACTTGAAAGTGCCAGCGATCATCTGGATCGCGGATTGCAGACCGATATCGCGGAACTGGCGGCCGAGGATGTACGCCTCGCTGTTCGCGAAATCGGCAAGATTACCGGACGCGTCGATGTGGAAGATTTACTCGATATTATCTTCGGGGACTTCTGTATCGGCAAATAGAGTTAGGGAAGAGTCGTTAGACTTGGTCCCAGCCAATGTTTCACGTGAAACATTCGTCACAAGGTTGACCATATACGCCTATTCGAACCAAACAAGGTTCACGCCCGCCGCGTGACAAGCAGCGGGGATTGAGTGAGGAAGTCGATGTCACAGAACGTGCCAAATAACCGCTTTGACGTCATCGTGGTCGGCGGAGGACATGCCGGATGCGAAGCCGCAGCTGCCGCTGCGCGCATGGGGGCATCCACGGCATTGGTCACCCACCGTGCGGATCGCATCGGGGAAATGTCATGCAACCCGGCCATCGGTGGTCTGGGCAAGGGGCATATGGTGCGCGAAGTTGATGCGCTTGACGGTGTGATGGGCCGCGCGATTGACCGTGCGGGCATCCAGTTCCGTATGCTCAATCGTTCCAAGGGCCCCGCAGTCCGTGGGCCGCGTGCGCAAGCCGATCGCAAGCTGTATCGTCAGGCGGTGCAGGATATCCTTGCTGAGCAGGAAAACCTCACCATCCTTGAAGGCGGTGTCGAGGACCTGATCATTGATGACCAAAACCGCGTTAAGGGTGTTGTTACCGGTGATGGGTCCGAATACCTGGCCGGGGCGGTGGTGCTGACCACGGGTACCTTCCTCAATGGTTTGATCCATATTGGCGAGAAATCCGAACCGGCCGGCCGCATGGGTGATGCCCCGGCAACGGGACTGTCCGATACGCTGGCCAAATACGAATTCCGATTAGGCCGCTTAAAAACCGGGACGCCGGCCCGCCTTGATGGCCGGACAATCGACTGGGCCAGTCTGCAGGAACAGCCGGGCGACACGCCACCCGATCCGTTTTCCTTCCTGACCAAGGAAATCACGGTGCCGCAGATTCCCTGCCACCTGACCTGGACGACCGAAGCGACCCACGAAATTATTCGTGCCAATCTGGACCGCGCGCCGATGTATAGCGGCAAGATCCAAAGCAGCGGTCCGCGCTATTGCCCGTCCATTGAAGACAAGGTCGTGCGCTTCGCCGAGAAAAATCAGCATCAGATTTTCCTTGAGCCCGAAGGCCTCGATGATCCGACGGTTTATCCGAACGGCATTTCAACCTCGCTTCCCGAAGACGTCCAGCTTGCCATGCTGGCCACCATTCCGGGCCTGGAAAAGGTCGAGATTTTCCGTCCGGGCTATGCGGTGGAATATGACTTCGTCGATCCGCGCGAGTTGCGCCATACGCTGGAAACCAAGAAGGTCGCGGCACTCTTCTTTGCCGGTCAGATCAATGGCACCACCGGCTATGAAGAAGCCGCCGGGCAGGGGCTGATTGCCGGTGTGAATGCTGCCCTGATTGCCGGTGGAACTGAGCGCGAATTTGTTCTGGATCGCGCCGATGCCTATATCGGCGTGATGATCGATGATCTGGTCACCCTTGGCACGCGTGAGCCGTATCGCATGTTCACCTCACGCGCCGAGTATCGCCTGATGCTACGCGCCGATAACGCCGATCAGCGTCTGACGGATCGCGGTCTTGATATTGGCTGCATCGCATCGACCCGCGCGCATGCGTGGGGTGCCAAGAAATTGGCCCTGAATGCTGCCAAGACCGAAGTATCCGAGCTGACCGAAACCCCGAATGGTCTGGCCAAGTTTGATATCAAGATCAATCAGGATGGCGTGCGCCGGTCGGCCTATGACCTGCTGGCCTATCCCGATATTGATTTCGATACCCTGACCAAGGTCTGGCCGCAGCTGGGTGCCCTTGATCCGGCGATCAAGGAACAGGTTTCGATTGATGCCCAGTACAAGGGGTATCTTGATCGTCAGGCAGCTGACATCGCCGCCTTCCGCCGCGACGAGGAATTGCGTCTGCCGCGCGGGCTTGATTTCGATAAGGTCGGCGGACTGTCGGCAGAGATCCGGTTGAAGCTGAAAGAGATCCAGCCGGAAACCATCGGGGCCGCATCGCGCATCCCGGGCGTTACCCCGGCAGCGGTCACCGCACTGCTCGGTCATATCAAAAGCCACAAGCACCAGACCGCGACTGCAACCCGCACCGCCTGATCGGTCGGCGCATATCGGGCGCCTGCAAGCACATATATATATAAAGTGCCGACAACCGACACATCCGCCCCAAATTGAGACACCCGGCCAAGCCATTGGCCGGGTGTTGTCGTATCGGTGTTCTCCGTCCCGGAAACCTGACAGCGATTGTGTCCGTCTGCACGGATATACAGATGGAGCCATGAATGTGGGGCGCAGGGGAGAGGTCGGGTTTTCACCCTTGGTACATTGTTCGCTGCCGAGTCGCCGGGGGTTGTCTCGGCTGATCGGTGCGACTCTGCTGATGCGGGACGGTCGGGGTACAAACTTCCGCGATTATGCGATGAAATTGACCCGGTGTGATCCATTTTGATCGCGGGAATGTTTCACGTGAAACATTCGACGCTGTTTTGCGGTGTTTTATCGCATCCGACGCGGGCAAAAACACAAAACCGTAAAAATCAAGACTGGAGTGTTTTTGTGGCTCGGCCTATAAATCAAATATGCAAACAATTTCCACACCCGTAAAAACCTGGTTCGAGCAGGATTTGAATGTTTCACGTGAAACATTGGACCGACTGAACCAGTATGCAGACCTCGTCGTGAAGTGGCAGCCACGGATTAATATCGTCGGCGCCAGCACGGCCGAAGACGTTTGGGGACGTCATTTACAGGATTCCGCACAGCTTTGGCCGTATCTTGAGGACATCGCCGGAACCGGCAAAATCGTTGATTTTGGATCGGGTGCCGGCTTCCCGGGTATTGTTCTGGCGATCCTTGGGGCCAATAACGTCACCCTGATGGAATCCAACACCAAAAAAACCGTCTTTCTCATGGAAGCTGCCCGGGTGTGCGGTGTGCTGGGTCAGACCGAGATTGCCCGCGAACGGATTGAGGCTGCGGCACCACGCCAGGCCGACGTGATTACGGCGCGCGCCTTTGCGCCCTTGCCCAAGCTTCTGGAGCTGGGGCAGCGCCATTTGAAAGACGGTGGCCATTATGTGCTGCTAAAGGGACGTGCCTTTGAGGATGAGCTGGCGGACGCACGGGACGCTGGTTGGACATTTGATGTAACCACGCATGCCAGCCTGGTCGATCCGGACGGTGTCGTGATGATCTTAAAAGGAGTGGGCCGGTGACGGATGTTATTGATTTGCCGCTTTCGACGAAATCAGAGGGTGCCGGAAATCGTCCGCGCATCATCGCCGTGGCCAACCAGAAGGGCGGTGTTGGCAAGACCACCACAACGATCAATCTGGCAACCGCACTGGCGGCCGTGAACCAGCGGGTTCTGATTGTCGACCTTGATCCGCAGGGCAATGCCAGTACCGGTTTGGGTCTGCGTCCCTCAGACCGAGAAATTAGTTCTTATGATGTGCTGATTAATGGCAACACGCTTGAAGAGGCACGCAAGGAAACCACGATCCCGCGGCTGAGCATCGTGCCGTCGGGCATGGATCTTTCGGGGGCGGAGATCGAGCTGGTTGATTTCGAACGTCGCGAGACGCAGCTTAAAGATTCGCTCGGTAAATTGCCGCAGGATGTTGATTACGTCCTGATCGATTGCCCACCGTCGCTGGGTCTTTTGACCCTGAATGCGCTGGTGGCCTCCGATGCGGTTCTGGTGCCGTTGCAATGTGAATTCTTTGCCCTTGAAGGGATCAGCCATCTGGTCCGTACGATCAAGCGGGTCAAAAAGGCCTTCAACCCGAACCTTGAAATTCAGGGCATTGTCCTGACCATGTATGACAAGCGTAACAACCTGTCAGCCCAGGTGGCCAATGATGTGCGCGATTATTTCGGGGATGTGGTCTATCGCACGGTGATTCCGCGCAACGTCCGCGTTTCCGAAGCACCGAGCCACGGAACGCCGGTGCTGGTTTATGACATGAAGTGCCCGGGTTCACGGGCCTATTTGAATTTGGCGAGCGAAGTCCTGAAACGCGAAGGGGTAAAAGCATGAGCGAAGCAAAAAAACGCGGCTTGGGAAGGGGACTGTCTGCACTTCTGGGTGAAGAGGACGAAGAAGTTGCTGTTGCCGCCAGTGGCGATAGCGCCGAAGCGGCACATCCGGGGCCGGGCGGGACGACGCAGCATATTGCGATTACCGACCTGAAACCGTCACCGTTTCAGCCGCGCAGCAATTTTGATGATGACGCGATTGATGATCTGGCGGCATCGATCCGCGAAAAGGGCATCATTCAGCCGATTCTCGTACGTGCATCGTCAACGGGTGAAACCACCTATGAAATCATTGCTGGTGAGCGTCGCTGGCGTGCGGCACAACGTGCACAGCTTCATGAAGTACCGGTCTTGGTGCGCGAATTTGATGACCGCGAAACGGCCGAAATTGCCCTGATTGAAAACCTGCAGCGTCAGGATCTGTCGCCGCTGGAAGAGGCCGAAGGCTATAACCGCCTGATGAGCGAATTTTCCCACACGCAGGAAGCACTTGGCCAGGCGCTGGGCAAAAGCCGTAGCCATATTGCCAACAGCCTGCGTTTGCTGGGCCTGCCGGCACCAATCAAGCAGATGCTGTCTGACAAGGTTCTGAGCTCTGGCCATGCGCGTGCGCTTTTGGGCGCAGAGAACGCGGTCGAGCTTGCCGGTCAGATCGTCAAGAAGGGTTTGAACGTTCGTCAGGCCGAAAAGCTTGTCAAAACCGATGGCGGCAAGGCCGCACGTCCGAAGAAGTCATCGGGCAGTGCTGCAAGCGAAAAAGACCCAGATACGGTAGCTCTGGAACGTGACCTTAGCAATATGTTGGGGTTGGCGGTCAATATCGACTTTGACGGGGCGTCTGGCAAAATCTCGATCCGGTATGATACGCTTGAGCAGCTTGATGACATCCTGCAGCGCCTGACCCATGGAAAGGCCAGTGAACTTGGCGAGGATGAGGTCGCGGTGAGTTCAGCGGATGGCGATGAGAACGAATTCGATTCGATGTTTATCGAAGATGACGACTCGGATGATGATCTGACCGCAGAACTTGAAACCATTGCCGATGCGACTTTGCCCGAAAGCGAAGACGATGATTTTGTCATCGAAGGGCCCGAAGGCGATGATCCGATCGAAAGCGAAGAAGTCAGCGAGGAAGCGCTTGATGATCTGATCGCCGAGGAGGTTACAGATGGCACGGGAAAAAAGCCGTAACCAGAACCAGCATGAAAGAGCTTGATCGCGGGAAAATCGATCAGCTCAAGAAGCTTAAAGAAGAAGATTTGAAAGCGCGCCGGGGATCGGTTGAGGTGAAGCGGATTCTTTAAGACGTTCTTGTGCCTTTTATCGGGCTATGGGTCCGTCTGATTTTTGTAGGCATGTCGCATCGCGTGACATGCCTATTTTCTTGAGGACGTCACGAGAGGAGCGGGTGGTTAGCGCCGGACCTGTTTCTGACGGGCGACCGCGACCTTGATCATGGCGCGGTGTGCGATGGTTTCCGGGATCGCCAAACCGCTTTTGCAGTCCTTTTCGGCCTCAAGCAGGATTTGCAAGGCACGCTGCAGGTTGTTGACCGCCCAGTTATTGAGGTTGGCGCGAAATTGGTCGGCGGCCTTGAAAAACAGGGGCGGGCGCAGCGATTTCATCGCCTGGTTGGCGTCCATTCCCTGAGACACCTGTCCTTTGATCAGATGCAGCTTCTGGAAATAGCTGATCATCATGCGCAACGCCCCGACCGGGTTGAGGCCTTCTTCGATCAGCCGGGTGAGCGCGGCATCCAGATTGACGACATTGCCCTGAGAAACAGCCTGAATGACATCATCATAATGGCGGGCGGAACTGTCGCCAACGCAGGCCATGGCGTCTGCCAGCGTGACCTGACCGTCCTTAAGCGCATACAGGGCGAGCTTTTCAAGCTCGCTTCGCGAAATCATGCGGTCCGAGCCGAGATTGGCGACAAGGTAGCTGGTGGCATCGCGGTCAATGCGCAGTTTGTGTTCTTCCATGATCGAATGGATCAGGCTTTCAATATCGCGCGCGCCGTCGGCGTAGCAGGGCAGTGCCATACCATTGCCGGCCTTTTCAACCGCCTGACGCAGTTTGGAACGGGTCGGAAGGCTTCCGGCCTCAATGACAATCAGGGCATCACCGGCCGGATCGCCAAGGAAATCGGCAATGACAGGGGCCTGTGCATCACCAACTTCACGGAGTCGGATCACACGCCGCCCGCCACCAAAGCTCATGGCAGCTGCTTCATCACGCAGACGGCCGGCATCTTCTTTCAGCTGGGCGGTACCAAGCTCTATGACGCGGAAGGGGTCCTTGAGATCCTCGACCACGGTCTTGGCCAGCCTGATTGCGCGTTCGCGCACAAGGCCTTCGTCCTCGCCATAGATCAGAACGAGCTGGGCCTTCGCATCTGGGGCGCGCAAGAAGTTTTCAACCTGTGCTGCCTTGAGCTTCATGATGCGCCTTGTGGTTCTTTAGAGGATTAGTGTAAGTCGCGTGAACTGAGAAGGTTATTGAGAGCGGAGGCCAATCGCGACCTGATTGGCCAGTTGCTGTGCCAGATTGCGTGCGGCATCCTTGCGTGCGGCATCCTCGGCCTCGATGCTGGCGAAATCCGAATCGACGATATTGTAGCTGGTTCGGGCGCGGACCGTACCGTTCCGAAGTACCTTAGAGTCAGATCTGCGCACGAGCTGATAGTCTGCATCGATAAGGTAATCAGCAATCGTCGCCTCGTTATCCTTAGTGAAGCCCTGTTCACTTGTCGATTCGGTCAAGGTAACGCTCAGGTCATAAAGAGGGTTTGAGCTTTGCCCGCGTGGGGTGAGGGTTTCGAGCAGGGCATTGCGGGTTAATTGACCGACCCGATCATCGATCAACTCGACTTTTACTTGCGCCATATTCGCAGCGGTCTGGTAGTCATCCCCGGCGGTTGCATAGAGCGGGCGAAATCCGCAGGCGCTGAGGGTTGTCAGGGCCACAAGTGCGAGAATCGGAACAATCGCGCGCAACGTCATTCAATTAAACCTTCTTTGTCTTTGGTACCGGACCTGCCGAGCGGATCATGATCAATCCGTCCCTGGCGCCACAATAGTTCGGTTCCGATAAAAGGGCAAAACAGACTTAGACTGTTCAGGAAGGAAAAATAGAGCCCATCATTTTCTGGCGCGTGTTGTACCTCTTTGAACATCTTGCGCAACTCAGCCACAGCCAGATTGTTCTTGCCGTTCTGCAAGGCATCACTTACCGCATCTCGGGTTTGAAAGGCTGTCGCATCATATTTCGGACGTGATTGCGTTTCGCGCCAAACATCCCGCAGCCAGCGCCAATGGCCAATCAAGCTATGTTGCGTCAGGTGTAGGGGGCGGTGTGCCGGGACATCGGCAAGTAGTGCGAGTGTCATGATATCAAGGCCGACTTCCCGATAGAGCTGTTTGCCCTCTTGCGCGATACCCTCGCTCGTAACTTTGGCCGGGTATCCGGGCATGGCACCAGAAACCTTGGAGTCTTCGGCCGCGTGTTGAAGAACAGATCCGCAGAGCATGGCGCGGAATGTGCCCAGACTCGTGTGCATCACTTCAAAAAGCTCATGACGCACGGCTGATACAAGAAACCCCCAGTCGCGTTGCAGCGCATGGGGGTTGTACTCTGGTGATATATAAGGTGTGCCTTTCGACATAAACCTTATTCGGCCGTTGCGCTATCAATGCGAAGCTGACGTGCACGGGTGAGAATGGCATCTTCCATGGAGGTTACCGTTCCCGGCTCAACGACTGCATCCTGCCACTGGTTGGGACCAACACTGACCTGGCGGAAGACGGAAACCTTGATGGCATCTGAACGAAGCGCGGTGCCTAGGATGTAGGCGGTCAGCTTGAATCGCTCGTCCGGGGACTCTGGCGGTGTGTACCAGTCGGTAATGATGACGCCGCCAAACGGGTCTGCAGAATTAAGTGGCATGAAGGAGAGCGTATCCAGTGAGGCGCGCCACAGGAAACTGTTCACGCCAATCCCTGAACCACCGCCTTGCTGCGCGTCTTCGCCGCCAAAAATATTCAGCCCTTCGGAACCGAACAGTCCGCCACGCTCCTGTTCCTGAGCGCGCGTCATTGTCCGGCCGTTGACACGCTCGTCCGTATTAGCCGATCCCGGAAACTGATCATAATCAACGCTGCCATAGGAACATCCGGCCAGCACCAAAACGATTGCCGCCGCAGAAATCTGCGATTTGAACGAAGAAAGGGTTATCATTTCCGGCCTTTAGACAAATGTACTTCAGAAGCAGAACCATATTTCGCAGCGAATATAGGGTGGAATTTCGCGATGAGCAAAGAAAACCGGTGTGTTTTTTTTGCCACAGTCGAGTGGCAATGTGCCATTTTGGTCACAGCTTTGGTTGACGCGGCAGATATTTAGTGGCTCCATCCTTCTCGAACCGGGCGGCAAAAGCTGTCCAAATATTTGTATTGCGTAAAACGCATTCAAAGACGTTGAGGGAAAAGATGAAAAAGATTCTGGTAGCTTCTAGCGCACTTGTCGCTGTTGGTTTCGCAGGCGCAGCTCAGGCTTCTGAGCCGATCAGCCTGTCCGTAGGTGGTTACATGGAACAGTGGGCCGGTGTTGCTTCGCAGGAAGACGCATACGAGTCCCGTAACGCTTTCCAGTCTGACACCGAAGTTCACTTCGCTGGTTCGACCACGCTCGATAACGGCATCGAAGTCGGTGCGAAAATCGAACTCGAAGGCGAAGAAGCTGCTGGTGCACAGGTTGACGAACAGTACCTGTACGTCAACGGTGGTTTCGGTCAGATCAAGCTCGGCGCCGAAGATGGCCCGCAGACCGACATGCTGACCGTTGCTCCGTCGACCGGTCCGGTCAACGCACAGGATGGTGACCTTGGTAACTGGGTAAGCCTCTCTGATGCCAACATCACCGCCAACATCTATGGCTACAGCGATGCCAAGAAAGTAACCTACTACACCCCGGTTCTCGGTGGTTTCCGTGCTGGTCTTTCTTACACCGATGACGACACCTCGGAGCACAACGACACCGCTACCGCTGGTGACGCACGTTATGCTGTTGGCGTAGAATACATCGGTGACTTCGATGCCGTTTCGGTTAAAGTTTCCGGTATGGCTGAAGGCGACGCTGACGATGGCCGTAACTACCATGTTGGTGCAAACGTTGGCTTCGGCGCATTCACCGTTGGTGGTTCCTATGGTGCCGCGAACAGTGAGTATCTTGATGGTGCAGACAATGCAACCAACGGCGATGCTTTCGGTTATGACTTCGGTGTTGGCTACACCATGGATGCCGCAACCGTAACCCTCACCTACTTCTATGGTGAAGACGAAAACGGTTCGGCAACTGCTGAAGACAGCCTTTCCAACCTGCACCTCGGCCTGAGCTACACCCTCGGTGCTGGCGTGACCTGGAAGTCCTCGGTCTTCATGTTCGACAACGAGCGTGGCACGACGGCTGCTAGCGACGACAACGACGGCTTCGGTGCTGTTACCGGTCTCGCACTGTCCTTCTAATCCTTTCTGGATTAGTTGAAGAATTGAAGGGGGTGGATTTCCACCCCCTTCTTTTTTTGTACCCAGTTTAATCGTACTTGGCGTCAAAACGGCTTTCCGTAACCACACTATGTCGCGTTGTTTTTAGAACGCCCGACGTTCCATCTCCTACGTGGTTCGCCTCCCATCGCCAGCCTCTCCCTATCATGGTTAGAGTTGGTCGGTTTTCCTAACAAATCCCTCCTCTTAAAACGTGACACCCGCAAAGCTATGCCGAGCTGATTTGAGCTCTTCTGCGCGAGATTGCTCGCGTGGCAAAGACCAAAGGGTGTTAAATCCAACTGTTTCATGTGTTGCCTAACTTGATTTCTGTGTTGGTTAACGTTGCATGTGATAAGTGACCGTAAGTCACAATATGTGATATGTCAGACAAAGAACCGTTGAGGGGGAAGTTATTAATGGCTAGTCGACATATGTAGATAGAGACTGAACACAGTAAATCGGTGGTTTATAGAGATGATGTGTTGCAAATCAGCAACGGTGCATCATTTAAGTGACGTTTAGTCAGTTATAGTAATTGACCAATGGTCATATCGAGTGTTTTATCACCCTCGACAGATTGAAGGGTCGCTCGGTTCATCCCTTCACTCCATCAACGTCATTCTATTGAGGGTTAAGATGAAAAAGATTCTTTTTGCTTCCAGCGCACTCGTCGCTGTTGCTGCTGCAGGCACCGCGCAGGCTTCCGAGCCGATCAAACTTTCGGTCGGTGGTTACATGGAACAGTGGGCTGGTGTAGCTGACCAGGATGTTGGCGAGTCCAAAAACGCCTTCCAGTCCGATACCGAAGTTCACTTCTCCGGTGCGACCACGCTGGATAACGGCATCGAAGTCGGTGCGAAAATCGAACTCGAAGGTGAAACCTCGGGCGATCAGATCGACGAACAGTATCTCTATGTCAGCGGTGGTTTCGGCCAGGTTCGTCTTGGTAAAGATGACAGTGCTGCGGACGCAATGGGCGTAACTGCACCGTCGGTCGGTCCGGTTGGTGTGAACGATGGCGACCTGACCAACTGGGTTGACGCGTACCTGATCGACACCGTTCCGTCGAGTGGCGACCAGAACCGCCTTACCTACTACACCCCGGTCTTCGGTGGCTTCCGCCTTGGTGCATCTTATGCAGATGACAGCCAGCGTAACGGTTCGAACAACTATAACGGCACCGATGGCAACGGCGACGAAATCGTTTCCGCAGGTGTTGAATTCCGTCATGACTTTGACGGTATTGCGCTTGGTGTTTCCGCAACCGGTGAAAACTGGGGTGAAGGCAACTGGTATGGCCTTGGCGCGACCGTTGGCTTTGGCAACTTCGTAGTTGGTTCTTCCTGGGGCCACATCGAAGACGATTACGCACAGGGCGAAAACTCCCGCACTGCTGGCGACACCGACAGCTATGACATTGGTGTTTCCTATGCAATGGACGCAGCGACCGTTTCGCTGTCCTATGCATACTCCGAGTATGGCAACCGCACCGACGGCAGCACCACCACTTCTGGTGAAATCAGCACCGTTGACCTCGGCATGGCCTATACCCTTGGCGCAGGCGTAGCATGGAAATCGTCGATCTTCTGGTTCGATGACGAAGCCGACAGCGCAAACATCGCCGACAATGACGGCTTTGGTGCGGTTACCGGTCTCGCACTGTCCTTCTAATTCTTCGGAATTATGCAAGGTTTCGAAAGGGTGGCTTCGGCCACCCTTTCTTTTTGCCTATGTGAGCCGTGGGTCCAAGAGATACCGGCATAAAACCAGGCGTCAGGTAAGCCCCAGATCCTGGGCGATCGCCGTGGTAATCGCAGCGCGCTGATCATGCAGCTTTGCAACGCAAGGCACCGGGGTATCCGTGACCAGGGCCCGCGCAAGATGTGGATCGCTTTTTTCAGGAATGTCTGGCAGTGCGGAGATGGGGAGATCAAGACTGCCCATACAGCCGATCTTGCCATCAGGTGTCGCACGCAGTTTTGCCAGCCCACACGGGGCGGTGCAGTGCGGTCCTTCGAAATCACTTTGCCAGACGCGCAGGTTTTTGTGGCGTCCTTGCAGGGTCTTGGCGTCAGCAGAACTGTAAATGCCAAATCCCGGTGTCTGGAACAGTTTGGAGATATGAGCCGGGCCGCTATCGGCCACGACAAGATAATCCTGTTGTCCGACAAACGTGACCAGGTCACCAATCGTTTTGAAGCCCTCAAGGATGCGAATGTTTTTGCCTGACAAGGCGCCAAGGGCTGTCTTATAGGCCTTCATCACCCCCTGATAGGCATTAAGTACGATGGTGATTTCGTAATCCTTTTTGGACAGCATGGCGGTGATTTCGCTGACCAGCTTGGGTGGTAGCGTGCGCAGTGGCGATGACGCCATCGGGACAATGCCGATCTTAAGTCGCGTTTCTGTTGGTAGATGACGTTCTTCAAGCGGTATGGGCGGAATGCCAAACGCTTCGCAGAGGGCTTCTTCCGGATTGACCGGCATGGTCGCGATATCACGCCAACCTTCCATTTCACTGAGATCAATGACGTGATCAAAGCGTTTGAGCTGTGTGCTTGAGATAAACAGCTGGAAAATCTCGATATCAGGCACCAGCGCAAAGATGTCTGACGCGCTGCCAGCGTTAAGAACCCCGATCCGGATATCTTTAAACTTTTGCTTGAGCGCACGGAAAAACAGCGCCATGCCGACACAATCGCCAAGCGCATCATCGGGGATGAGGAAAAGGACGGATTTTCGCGAGAAATCCGGTTCACCCCAGCTGTCACGTGGCAGGACCTGAAACCGATAGCTGTCTGACTTGATCTTGACCCCGGGCGCGTTCGCCAGAACCTGACGACGCAGCAGGGACGTTGTCCGGGTGACATAGATCGGGCTGTTATCGGATGTTTGCGTCAGAGCAGGACTGACATTGGGCAGACCAAACTGAAACGGTTGTTTGGATGCAAAACGGGTGAATTTCTTGCGGGATGGGTGTGGGGCCCGGGGCATTTTGCGGGAGAACTCCGGTCAACGGGATGGCGGATGGCTGATACCAGAAAACCCGATCCCGGCGACCGAGGCAAGGGCGGACGTCCGCAGATTTGCGATTGTTTGCGCAGTGATCCCGCCCAGTCCAATCGGGGTCATGCCGGCCTGTTGGCACATCCGGGTCGTTTGGCGGATTTCAGCCCATGACATTGGTGCTGCGCCCGGGTGGCTCCGGGTTGGAAAGATCGGGGAAATCAGGACACCGTCGGGGCGAGTTGACTCCGGAAGCAGGGCCAGTTTTCGGATTGTTTGCAGTGAGTGGCAAGCCGAAGTGCGCAAAGACCGCGGCGGGAGTCGCCGATAGATACCCGGGTCTGTGAGCGCGCGGTATTCGGGGAAATGCAGGCCATCGGCATCGAGCCTGAGCGCGAGTGCAACGTCATTTGCCACCAGAAAGAGGATACGCCTTGTGCGGCAGATCGCGCGCAGCTTCGCCCCGAGTTTCGCGCGCTGTGGATGATCGTAATGACGAAAAATGACCATGCTGCCGCTTGGCAGGGCGCGGATGGCGGGTTCCGGATCGGGCAATCTCTGGTCATCGGTCATCAGCACAATCGGCGGAATCGGGCAATTCGGGCCACCATTACGCAGATTGAGCCTGCGTGCCTGCTTTAACAGGGCCTTATCCATTGATACACTCCCGACTTGGCAGCTATACCTGCCGTTCCTGAATGCGTTACCGATGAAGGACCACCCGCCATGAGCAGTCATGATCTGTCATCTGAGAAAACCGATGTGGCAGCCAACCTTGCCGAAATCCAGAGCAATATCAATGCGGCATGTGACGTGGCCGATCGTGATCCGAATGACGTGACGCTGGTCTGTGTCAGCAAAAACCACGATGCGGATCATGTGCGCAAGGCATTGGTGGATGGCCGGCGGGTATTTGGTGAAAACCGAGTGCAGGAAGCGGCCGGTAAATGGCCGGGATTGCGCGCGGAGTTCCCCGATATTGAGCTGCACCTGATCGGGCCGCTTCAGACCAACAAGGTCAAGGATGCCTTGGCCCTGTTTGACGTGATCGAAACGGTGGATCGTCCGAAACTGGCCAAGGCGCTGGCCAGGCAGCGCGATAATACCGGCGCCTGCCCGGATCTGTTCATTCAGATCAATACTGGTGAGGAAGAACAAAAGGCGGGAATCGCGCCAAAAGATGCCGATGACTTCATCAAGATGTGTCGCGAAGAGCTTGATCTTCCGATCATTGGCCTGATGTGCATTCCCCCGGTGGACGAAGAGCCGGCCCCGCATTTCACCCTGCTTGGCAAGATTGCCGACCGTCACGGTCTGAAAATCAAGAGCATGGGCATGAGCGGTGATTACGAGGCCGCGATCCGGTTTGGTGCCACCCATGTGCGGGTTGGCACGGCTATTTTCGGATCCAGAGGCTATTAAACGGCCTCTGAGGGCGATATTTTGGCGGTCTAATCTGTTTTCGAGGCAAAAAACTGCAAAAACGTGTGCGTTTCAGGCGGTTTTTACGCATTTAACGTGGATTTTTTCAGTTTGCGCCATGCTGTGGATAATCGGCCCAAAGACATAGACGCAGAAACCCGACATCCGTGACAAAAAAATCCCGCATCGGCGGGATTTTCTTTTTTCAGGTCCTAAAACCGTCGTCTGATCAGGGGATCAGCTTGTAGCCACCCGGTTCGGTAATCAGGATCGCCGCGTTTGACGGATCCTTTTCGATCTTCTGGCGCAGGCGATACACATGCGTTTCGAGCGTATGGGTCGTTACACCGGCGTTATAGCCCCAGACTTCATCAAGCAATGTTTCGCGGCTGACCGGTTTGTCGCCTGCCCGGAACAGGAATTTAAGGATCGAGGTTTCCTTTTCCGTCAGGCGGACTTTTTTCTCGGTCGCGGTTTCAATCAGGATTTTCGCACTGGGCTGGAAGCTATAGGGGCCGATAACAAAGACGGCATCCTCGCTTTGTTCATGCTGGCGGATATGGGCGCGAATACGGGCCAAAAGCACATTCAGGCGGAACGGCTTGGTGACATAATCATTGGCACCCGATTCCAGGCCCAGAATGGTGTCAGAGTCGCTATTGGCCCCGGTGAGCATGATGATTGGTGATTTGACATTGGCGCGACGCATCAGCTTGCAGACATCACGGCCATCCATATCGGGCAGGCCAACATCAAGCAGAATCACATCAAAATAGGAATCCTTGGCAAGATCGAGTGCCTCCTTGCCGCTGTTGGCAACCACGCATTCGAAATCTTCATGAAGTCTGAGCTGTTCTGTCAGAGACTGGCTGAGCGCTGCATCGTCCTCAACCACCAGAACCTGTTTACCTGTCGACATTCACCATCCCTTGCTGCTTGTCAGATCCGCCGGCATATCCGGGGCCTGCGCCTGATGTTGATTTTACCGGGTTGTTTTAGTGGCGCTTTCGGGTCCGGCCCGCCATATATGCAGTATGCATTGTTAAACCTGACCACAGGATCAGCATCTTAAGTTGTATTTTCAAGAACAAACTGTTTTCGCATTGGTCCTTTAACTCCTGACCAACCCGGATTAGGTAGTAGGGGCGATTTGTCTAAAACGTGATGTCGTAAAATCTTGAAAGATGCGCGTCTTCCTGCGATTTTGCGCATCACCAATTGCGCCGCCTGATGCGCTTATATGAATTAAACCGGGTCTTTATCCAGCCCCATAGCCACCAGATCGCGATGTTGTGATCACAAAGACAAGATGCCGATGACCCAAAGCTCCGCCGTGACGGCCCAAAATGACAGCAATCTGATCCCGGCGACCGATCTGGTGACGGTTTCCCGCGCTGTGGCAGATTTGCGCCGTGGCGAGATCGTTCTGGTTCAGGGGCACGACAATGGCGAAGCCCACAGTGTGGCGGTGATTGCGGCCGAGCCGCTTTCCCAGCATGGTCTGGAACGTCTGTGCGACATCGCCGGAAACGATACAGCACCAGCAATTGTGATCCCGCGTGTGCGCGCCAAATCGCTTGGCCAAGCGTGTAAAGATGACCCGTTCATTGCCTTTGTCAGTGCTACGCAATCGGGCGTGGACGCCAATCGTCTGGGTGAAATTGCCAATCCGTTGCTTGATCTGGATGCGCTTCCCGATGGTGACTGGCGCCCCATCAGCATGGCCGAACATGCCGCCATCCGGTTGGCAAAGCTTGCGCGCCTGTTGCCCGCTGTTGTGACCGTGCCGGTCAGTGCCGATCAGCTTGAAACGCTGGCGCGGGCGCAGAATTTGCTGGTGTTGCAGTCTGAAAGCATCAATGGCTATGAGAATGCCTCGGCCGCATCCTTGCGCCAGGTCAGCGAAGCGCGCGTACCGCTTGAAGATGCGGAAAACGTCACCGTCATTGCGTTTCGCCCGGAAGACGGCGGGCAGGAACATCTGGCGATTGTGATTGATGAACCGGTCAAGGATAAACCGGTCCTGATCCGTCTGCATTCTGAATGTTTTACCGGTGATCTGATCGGGTCGCTGCGCTGTGACTGCGGACCGCAGCTGCGTGGTGCGATTTCGGAAATCGCCAAAAGCGGGCAGGGCGGCATTGTGCTTTATTTGCGTCAGGAAGGGCGTGGCATCGGGCTTGTGAACAAGTTGCGCGCCTATGCCCTGCAGGATCGGGGGTTTGATACCCTTGATGCCAACGAGGAACTTGGCTTTGACGCCGATGAGCGCGTGTATCGTCCGGCAGCCGAAATGCTGCGTCAGATGGGCTTTGAAAGTGTGCGGTTGTTGACCAATAACCCCGAAAAGCTGACCGGGCTTGAAAGCTGGGGTGTCACAGTTTCCGAGCGTGTCCCGCATAAATTCCCGTCCAATGGTCATAACGAATTTTATCTGCAGACCAAAAAGGACCGGGCGGGCCATTTGTTCTAAGCCGCTCTTATAAGCTGCGAGTCTTGAAGATGCCGATGCTACCCGGCAGAAGATTCCGACAGGCAAGTCTGGCGAAATTCATTCCCAAGAAAATTACGATAATTCAAAGCGTTAGCGCGCTCTAAAACTGGCACTCCTTTTGCAAAATAGATCGTAAGAGGAGGACAGACATGTCGATTGGTGAGAATTGGCGGCAAATTTCGCCCGGTAACGTATCTGGTGGCGCAGGTGGCGCGAATGGTCTGGCAGACAGCAAGTTTGCCCAGTCCAATGCGGCCGATCAATTGTCGGGCAATGGCGAGGGCCGGACATTTTCGCAATACATGTTTGGCGAGGACGGTTTCGAGTTCACCGATGTCCTCGATGTGATCAATCCTTTGCAACATATTCCCGGTGTAGGGATGATATATCGCTCGCTCACCGGGGACGAGATCGGCAATGGCGCGCGCGTCGCGGGCGGTGGGCTGTTTGGCGGGGTTTTTGGCCTTGCCGGTGCGGCAATTGATGCTGTGGTGGACGCCGTCACGGGTGACGATACCGGCAGCCACGTCATGGCCTTTGTCGAAGACAGTTTTAACGGCAGTGGCATCGACGATGGAACGGCAGTGGCTGATGCGACGGCTGCAACCAAAAACCCGCAGACAACCGTGGCGCAAAACGGTGCCTATCAAGGCGATCTGGTTCTGCCATGGATGAGCGGCCATCAGGCCAACCCGGCCAGTACGGCCGAACAGGCGACCATCGTGCAGTCCGCCCCGACCACACCGGTTGATCAGACTATGCTGGCCTCGGCCGATGCCGTGGGCAGCGTTGGCGTTCGGGCATCGGATTTGAATGTGCCGTGGGCGCAAGGTATACAGGCGACGCAGGGCGTGCAGGCGACCGAGGTTGCGCAAGCCAGCCAGAATCCGGCAAACCCGACAGCCGCCGCATCCCAGCCGTCCGCGCAACCCGAGGCGGAACCTGCCCTTGCCTCTGCGGCAGCGACCCAGGCATCCGATCCGGCAGAACTGACTGTTGCCATGGCCTCAGCCGGAACCACCAACCCTGTTTCGACTCTGAGCCAGACCATATCTTCAAGCTCGGCTGCGAACGAACCGGTGCGTCGTCCGACCCCCAAAGATGCTGATACCGTCTGGGGACGGGCAGCAAGCAGCGGGAGAGTCAGCCGTCAGACCAATCAGTTTGCCATTTCTGCTGAAATGGCGGCCCATGAAACCAAGTATGCCAAACGGAACGCGGTGAAGGCCGAAGCTGCTGAACGAAAAGCGTCCGAAATTCAGACGACGTCAGCGGATGGCACGCCCCTTTCGGCGGCTGAAATGGCCGCGCGCTTTAACGCCGCCCTTGGCCGTGACAAGGCCCAGACCATGGCCGCAGATGCGGTTGCCGGTAACAATGCCGTCGCCGATGATCGCCCGGCAAAGGCCTATGGCGGATATGATGTTGCCAATGCAAATCGCGAGGGCGGATCCGCCATGCCGGCCAGTGCGCCAGCTGAAGATGATCCTGCCAACCATCCCCTGTTGCAACAGGCGACGAGTAACATGAACGGTGATGCGCCGGTGGGGGCATGGTTCAGCCAGACGATGATGGATGGCCTGAAAAAATATCAGGCGATGCAGCAGAACCCGACACAGTCTGGAAACGCCATCTGATAAGCCACGTTTCGCAATCAAAACAAAAAAAGCCCGCCGGTTGAACCCGGCGGGCTTTCTGATATTCAGATCGTTTCTGCGCGATCAGCCGTTCAGGAAACCGACGATTTCCTTGACCTCTTTGAGGATCGGCCGGGCGATGGTGTCAGCCCGTTGTGCGCCCTTGGCCAGAACGGAATCGATATAGGCCGGATCAGCTTTCAGGCGTGCCATTTCCTCGGTAATTGGTGCCAGATTTTCGACAACCACGTCGGTCAGCGCCTGTTTGAAGCCAGAGAACTGGGTGCCGCCATGTTCTGCCAGAACCGCATCGACCGTGCTGTCGGTAAGCGCAGCATAGATGGTGATCAGGTTCTTGGCTTCCGGGCGGCCTTCCAGACCGGCGGCCTCGGATGGCAGCGGCTCCGGATCGGTTTTTGCCTTGCGGATCTTTTTGGCCAGCGTTTCGGCATCATCGGTCATGTTGATGCGTGACATGTCCGACGCATCGGACTTTGACATCTTTTTCGAACCGTCACGCAGCGACATCACACGCGTTGCCGGACCCAGGATCAGGGGTTCGGGCTGCGGGAAGAAGCCTTCGACCTCGTAATCGGTGTTGAATTTCAAGGCGATGTCACGTGCCAATTCAAGGTGCTGCTTCTGGTCTTCGCCGACCGGTACATGGGTCGCCTTGTAGGCCAGAATGTCAGC
>NZ_DBGS01000058.1:0-22363 GCF_002295455.1 Thalassospira sp. UBA848
GGCATGTTTGCCATGATTGATGTCGGTGCGACCGGCATGAATGGCGAAGAGTTCGCCTGGGGGCTTTTGGATGATCAAAACGTTGCCGTCATGCCCGGCGCTTCTTTTGGCGAAAATGCCAAAAACCTGATCCGCGTTGCCCTTACCGTCCCCGACGAAGAACTTCGCGAAGCCATCAAGCGCATCCGGGCCTTTGCCGTTTCTGCCGCGGCGAAAGTCACTTAGCCGCCGAAACATTAAGTGCCTGCCATTTGCGCCGATAAACCGATGCAGACATCCCGACATGTTTGCGGAAGGCAGACCGGAAGCTTGATGGTTCGGAATACCCGACATCGTTTGCAATGTCGTCGATGGCCATTTGGGTGGTTTCAAGCAGTTGCTTGGCCTCTTCAATGCGCAAGCATTGAATATACTCGGCCGGCGACTGGCCCGTTGCCCGACGGAAACGGCGCAAAAAGCCGCGTGCGGACATCCCGCTGCGTTCCACAGCCTCTGTGACGGGCGATGCCTTCATGTAGTTCTCGGAAAGCCATACTTGTGCATTGGTTATGATTTTGTCTTCGTGCTGGCGCGCATTGGCCAAAGAGGCAAAATTAAGTTGGCCATCATTATGTGTGTTCAGCAGCCATACTTTGGCGACCCGTCTTGCGGCTTCAGGGTCTACAAGTCGTGCAATCAAATACAGGATCAGATCAGCCCATGAAGATGCTCCGCCCGCTGTGATGAGGTTGTGACCCTCACCGGCTGGGCAAAGTATGCGTTCCTTGCGAATGCGAATGTCTGGAAACTGGGATGATATGATATCGGCAACTCCCCAGTGTGTCGTGGCTTCCTTGCCATCGAGAACACCGCTCGCCGCCAACAAAAATGTCCCTGAACATATCGATGTGACTGTTGCACCCGTGGCGTGAATTTTTGCAATCCAGTCCGCCAGCCCTGCCAAATCCTTTGGGAGTGGTTGCGAAAAGTCTGCATGGATATCGGGAACGATCACGAGATCGGGTAACGGTTCCGCATCAATACGGTCGTCAGGTGTGACTTTGCGGCCATTGACGTCAAGGTATGGTGCACCGTCCAGCGTGCGCAGGCTCGCCTGAAAGTATGGTTTGGGAGACGGAGTGACACCATGCAGGAGTTCCCAGTCCCGTCCAACAGAAGCCAGCACATCAAGAATCGAGAAAGCAACAGCAGTTCCAACATGCGGGCTTCCGATAACAACCGTTTTTATCTGTATCTGCATAACATTTCCCATAAATGTGTCTGATAATCACCGGTTTGGTCTTTTTGCGTTCTACAACCCTTTGGTTGGGCCGTCTATACCCACTTCGCAAGCGGCGCACAAACGACGCCGTATTGATGTTGGAGAGCGAAATGACTGTTCAGGAAAAAATTACGACATTTGATGAAGCCAAGGCAGAAGCCTTCGCCACCCGTTTTGTTGATGCCCTATCAGATGCAGCGATGGTGTTGATGACCTCGGTGGGGCATCGACTGGGGCTTTTTGATACGTTGGCAGATAACCCCGGCGTAACCTCGTACGAACTGGCAGATCTGGCCAATTGCCGCGAACGGTATGTTCGTGAATGGCTTGGTGTCATGGTGACAGCCAAGGTTGTTGATTATGATCCGGTGGCCCGGACCTATACGCTGCCCGGTGAACACGCAGCCTTCTTAACCCGTGCTGCATCCCCGAATAACCTTGCCGTGACCAGCCAGTTCATCGGTGTCACTGCGTCGGTAGAGGACGAAATTCTGATCCGGTTTGGATCCGGCGAGGGGCTTCACTACGGTCATTTTAATCGTTTCCATGAAGTCATGGCCGAAGACAGCGCGCAATTGGTTGTCGCCAATCTCGAAACGGGTATCTTGCCGATTGTTCCGGGCTTGCATGAAAAACTGACGGCCGGGATCAAGGTGGCGGATGTTGCGTGTGGCGCGGGACGGGCAATGCTGAAGCTTGCCGAAATCTTCCCCAACAGCACCTTTACCGGTTTCGATCTGTGTGAGGATGCCTTTGCGCCATCAAGGATTGAAGCCCGTGACAAGGGGCTCAATAACCTTTTCTTTGTCGCCAAAGACCTTTCGGATCAGGACTCCATTGGTTCCTTTGATCTGATTACGGCCTTTGATGCTGTGCATGATCAAAAGGACCCACAAGGTTTCCTGAAAATGATCCGGGTTTCGTTGGCAAAAGACGGTGTATTCCTGATGCAGGATATCGGTGGTTCACGGGATCTGGAAAAGAACATCGAAAACCCGTTTGCGCCCCTGCTCTTCACGCTTTCCAGCATGCATTGCACACCGATTTCCATCGGTCAGGGTGGTCCCGGTCTTGGTGCAATGTGGGGTGTTGAAACCGCGCAGGAATACCTGACAAATGCCGGGTTCTCATCGCTAGAAACCCATCGCCTTAGCCATGATCCGATCAACGCATACTTTGTTGGCCGGGTCTGAGGATAAGCCGTGAAATGTTGGCTGTTGGCAACATTTCCGCGCTTTGAGTGGTGTCTGCGGTGCGCTCCCTCATTTGTTTCCTCTCCCCTGACGGGACACCCGCAGCGCCACAACTTTCAGACACTTGATGACCCCGAATTCCAAGGACAAAAATGATGGAAGCCGTGAAACAGGATGATGTCCTGATTATTGGGGCGGGCCTTTCAGGGCTTGCTTGTGCCAGGGCACTTGCCCGGCGTGGCGTTTCGGCCCGTATCCTCGAAGCTCACACCCGCGTGGCCGAACCCTGGCGCAAACGCCACCCGGCTTTGCGCCTGAACATTCATCGGCATTTCGCATGTCTGCCCGGTCGTAAGCCGCCGACAGTCGATGGTGTCTTTCTCAAACGTGACAGCGTCATTTCCTATCTAGAGGATTACGCCAGCGATATCGATGTGCCGATTGACTTCAGCACAGAGGTCCTGTCGATCAAGCGATGCGTGTTTGGCTGGCATGTCGAAACCCGACATACCGTCTATCAGGCAAAGAACGTCGTCTTCGCCACCGGGCGGGATCGCATTCCGCATATCCCCGATTGGCGGGGCAAGGACACCTTCAAGGGAACATTGCTGCATGCCCGCGATATTGGCGATGTGGCGCAGTTCGATGGCAAACGGGTTCTTGTCGCAGGGGCCGGAAATTCGGGCTCGGATGTTTTAAACCACCTTGCACGACACAACCCGGCCGAGGTCCTAGTCTCGGTTCGCTACGGACCTGCTGTGGTGCCGTCCCATGTTTTCGGGTTTCCGCTGCATCGTCTGGCGCGCGGTTTCGCCATGATGCCAACCGCACTTGTTGATCGGGCGTTTCGGTTGACCCAGCGGCTTTTCCTTGGCGACTTGGCGAAACTGGGATTGCCGTCCCATCCTGATGGGGGCGGAACACGCCTGATGCGCGATGGTATTGCCTTCGCGATTGATGACGGATTTGTCGATGCCTTGAAAAAAGGTCGGTTTCGCGCGGTGGCAAATGTCAGGGCGTTTAACGGGCATGATGTGATTTTGGCCGATGGCAAACGCGTGCGGCCGGATGTGGTCATTGCTGCCACGGGTTACCGCACCGGATTGCAAAAGCTGTTAAGTCACCTGGGCGCAGTTTCATCAGACGGGCAACCGTTTCATCCATCCGGTGAGGCCGACTGTCACAATCCCGGTCTTTGGTTCACTGGCTATCGTTCCGGTTACACCGGGTACTTTGACGCAGCGCGTAAAAGTGGCGACAAGATCGCACGCGCCATACATGACAACCTGTCCGCAAGTCATCGGGTGTCGGTCAACCAAACCGCCAGGCAGTCAGGCCCGATGGCCCGGCAAACTGGCATATGAGGCACCCCGACGCCAGGAAATCAGACCCCGCTACCCGTGGCAGCGGGGTCTGGTTCTATGTTCGGTTCTATGATCTGGGCATATCACCGCGGATGATATAGGCCAGTGCCGCAACCACCTGTTCGGGTTCGCGCGCCACACCATTGGCCGCACCATCGACTTCCTTAAGCGCGTGATCATGCTCGGCGGGATGAAGCGTGATGTACGGAATGCCAAGGGCGGCGGCATAGCCGGCATCAAAGGCCGCGTTCCACTGCTTGTATTTCTCGCCAAAGCGAATGACGGCAAGATCAGACTGTGACAGCAGCGTCTTGGTGCGCATGGCGTTAAGCTGCGCGCCCTTGCGGTCATGCCAGAACTTGTTTTCTTCCGCGCCAAAAACGGCAACGCCGCAATCATCGGAATCTTCATGCACGGTTACAGGGGCGACCAGATCGACCGGAAGGCCGGCTTCTGCAACACCCGTCTCAATGCGCTCGCGCCAGTCGCTGTGAATTTCGCCAGACAAATAAACGGTCCAGACTTTGCTCATCTTTCTCTCCCTTGGTGGTCGTTATGATGGGGTATGTCAGACCCTAAAACGACAAAACCCGTTGCCAAAGGCAACGGGTTTTGAATGGTGGAGCCGATCAGGATCGAACTGACGACCTCTACAATGCCATTGTAGCGCTCTCCCAACTGAGCTACGGCCCCACTTTGTCCGCGACGCAGTCTGATGAAACAGGCTCTGCGGCGCGGCGCATATTTAGAAGGTTCGCCAAATATTGGCAAGACCCTTTTTCAAAATTTCTTAGCGATCGTCGTCGTCTGATTCGACGTGCTCGTATACTTCGTTCAGATCGTCGTCGTCTTCGCCAAGATCAGATGCATCTTCGAGGATATCCTCGTCGATATCGCCATCGACATCATCATCAAGGTCGTTGACGTCATCGACGTCTTCGTCTTCTTCCGGTGCCGGTTTGGCAACAGCGGATTTCTTGACCTTGGTCACCCCGTCTGGCGTCTTGCATTTCGGGCAGACGACCGGGGTCCGGTTCAGGTCGTAATACTTGGTACCACAGGCGAGGCAGTGACGTTTCTTACCGCGTGCTGACATTACGGCAAATCCTCTTAATTACCGTTATCAATTAAGAAAAAGACTTTGTGTCGCAAAAGCGCAGCAAGGCTGCGCACAGCGTCTTGTCTGAAAGGCCCAATTGCCATCTTGTCGGCCCCTTGTCAAAAGGAAATTGCGCGATTTTCCCTTTGGCAGTGAGATGGGATAAATCTGCCGCACATTGGTGCAAATTCCCATTCCGAATTTCGGGTTCGATACTGGTGCGTGCCAACCGCTTGTGCTAGAGCATTGGTCCCCTGATTAAAAGGCCCGCGCGCGCCTGAAAACATGGCCGCAGCGCAGCGCTTTTTCAATCAGCCTTTTTGTTGATGATAAAACAGTGACTGGCAGGTACGAGCCCATGAGTTCTTCGCAAACCAAACGCCCGCTTTCCTCGGCCAAGGCCGGGCCGCTTTCGGGTGATATCCGGGTTCCGGGTGACAAATCTATTTCTCATCGTTCCCTGATGTTTGGTGGTCTGGCGATCGGTACGACGAAGGTTACCGGTTTGCTTGAAGGCGAAGATGTTCTGGCAACTGCGGATGCCATGCGCAAACTTGGCGCCAAAGTGATCCGCGACGAAGATGGCACCTGGCATGTCACCGGTGTTGGCGTCGGTGCGCTGCGTGAACCGGATAGCGTGATTGACATGGGCAATGCGGGCACCGGTATTCGTCTGATGGCGGGCATTGTTGCCACCCATCCGATCACAACGTTCTTCACAGGCGACGCGTCACTCTGCAAACGCCCGATGGGGCGTGTTGCCGATCCGCTGTCCGAATTTGGCGCGCAATTCATCACCCGTGATCGCGGCCGTCCGCCAATGGCGGTGATTGGCACGGATGAGGCCAAGCCAGTGACCTATACCCTGCCGATGGCATCCGCTCAGGTGAAATCGGCTGTGATGCTGGCCGGTCTGAACACAACAGGCACAACCACCGTGATCGAACCCAAACCGTCGCGTGATCATACCGAACGCATGCTGCGTCACTTTGGCGTTGATGTGGATGTGAAGGTCAATGACGATGGTGGCCGCACGGTCAGCCTGACCGGCCCGGTCGAAATGAAGGCGGCTGATATTGTGGTTCCGACCGATCCGAGCTCGGCCGCATTTCCGATGGTGGCCGCACTGATCAATCCGGACTCACACGTCACCATTCGTGATGTGTGTCTTAATCCGCTGCGCACTGGCCTGATCACCACCCTGATTGAAATGGGCGGTGACATCACGATTACCAACGAGCGCGAAGAAGCTGGTGAAACCATCGGCGATCTGGTCGTGACCGGCAAGAACAGGCTCAAGGGCATTGTCGTTCCGGCTGAACGTGCACCATCCATGATCGATGAGTATCCGGTTCTGGCCGTGGCCGCGGCCTATGCCGACGGTGAAACCCGCATGTGCGATCTTGAAGAATTGCGCGTGAAGGAATCGGATCGTCTGGCCGCTGTTGCCGCAGGTCTTGAAGCCAATGGCGTGATCCATCGCATCGAAGGTGATGATCTGATCGTGACCGGCGGTGTTGTGCCGGGCGGTGGCATGGTGGAAACCCACCTTGATCACCGCATTGCCATGTCGTTCCTCGTTCTGGGTCTTGGCGCAGAAAAGCCGGTTGCGGTTGATGATGCCAACCCGATTGCGACAAGCTTCCCCAACTTCGAAGGTTTGATGGCGGATATGGGCGCGAAATTTACCCTGCATTCCTGATCAGGCCGACCAATATATAAGTCACGATCAGCACTTACATATAAGCAGCAGTATAATCACAGGGAGTGACCCCATATGATCATCGCCATTGATGGGCCTGCCGCGTCCGGCAAGGGGACCTTGGCACGTCGAGTCGCAGACGCAATGGACTATGCCTATCTTGATACCGGCCTGCTTTATCGTGCGACCGGCGCAAAAGTTCTGGCTGAAAATGGCGACCCGGCCGATGAAGCCGTCGCGGTTTCTGCAGCCGAAAACTTGTCTGCCGCCGATCTCGAGGACGAGGCCTTGCGCAGCGAGGAAGTCGGCACCGCTGCCTCAAAAGTTGCAGCGATTCCAAGGGTTCGCGCCGTATTGCTGGATTTTCAGCGCACCCTTGCCCGCACGCCGCCGGGCGGGAAGCGCGGCGCTGTATTGGATGGCCGTGACATCGGAACCGTGGTTTGTCCGGACGCGCCGATCAAGTTTTACCTGACAGCAAGTGTGGAAGAACGTGCAAACCGTCGGTTCAAACAGTTGCAGGAAAAAAATCCCGCTGCTATATACGAGCGCGTTCTTAAAGAGCTTGAAGAACGGGATGCCCGAGACAGTGCTCGCGATGTCGCACCGCTAAAGATGGCAGATGACGCAATCCATATTGATACGGATCGTCTGAATGCCAACGCAGTGTTCGATGCCGTCATGGCACATATCCATACCCATATGGGTGCGGATGACTGATCAAAAGGCGTTTTAACCGTCAGGCGTTGAACAATTCCGAGGTACCGGTCCTTTGGCCTGTTCCTAAGGTGAACGACTTGTGCGTTCACCTTTTCGTGTATGGAAGGTTCGCCTTTGCATGCGTTCGGGTTTGAACAGTGAATGACAAATCGCCGCAATTTTGCGGCAAAGACCACCGGACACAACCGGTTGGCCAGAATACAGTGACGATACTCGAAAGGAAGTCTGGTTTATGACCACCGCTGAAGAAGCACAATTCTCAACTGGCGAAGATTTTGCCGCCCTGTTGGCTGAAACCCTTGGTTCGGAAGACGAAGGTTTTGTCGGCCGCGTAATGACCGGTTCGGTCGTTAAGAAAACCGACGATGATGCCATCGTCGATGTCGGCCTGAAATCCGAAGGCCGCGTTCCGCTTAAAGAATTTGGTACCGGCGAAGTAAACATTGGCGATACCGTCGATGTTTATGTCGACCGCTATGAAAACAAGGATGGCCTGATCGTCCTGTCGCGCGAAAAAGCGCGCCGCGAAGAAGCTTGGGTTGAGCTGGAAAAACAGTTCTCCGATGGCAAACGCGTCGACGGCACCATCTTTGGTCGTGTTAAAGGCGGCTTCACCGTTGACCTGTCGGGCGCAGTTGCGTTCCTTCCGGGCTCCCAGGTGGACATCCGTCCGGTTCGTGACGTTACCCCGCTGATGAACAACCCGCAGCCGTTCCAGATCCTGAAAATGGATCGTTCGCGCGGCAACATCGTTGTTTCGCGTCGTGCCGTTCTCGAAGAGACCCGTGCAGAACAGCGTGCTGAACTGATCCAGAACCTTCAGGAAGGTCAGGTTCTTGACGGCGTTGTCAAAAACATCACCGATTACGGCGCGTTCGTCGATCTCGGCGGCGTTGACGGCCTGCTGCACGTTACCGACATCGCTTGGAAACGTATCAACCATCCGTCCGAAGCCCTTCAGATCGGCCAGACTGTTAAAGTCCAGGTTATCCGCTTCAACAGCGAAACCCAGCGTATCTCGCTTGGCATGAAGCAGCTTGAAGCTGATCCGTGGGAAGGCGTTGAAGCCAAGTACCCGGTCGGTTCGAAGTTCGAAGGTCGTGTCACCAACATCACCGATTACGGCGCATTCGTCGAACTCGAAGCTGGTGTCGAAGGCCTGGTCCACGTTTCCGAAATGTCCTGGACCAAGAAAAACATCCACCCGGGCAAAATCGTTTCGACCTCGCAGGAAGTCGAAGTCATGGTGCTCGACGTCGATGCCCAGAAACGTCGTATCTCGCTTGGTCTCAAGCAGTGCACCTCGAACCCGTGGGATGCCTTCCTGGCAGCTCATCCGGTCGAGTCCGAGATCGAAGGCGAAGTCAAGAACATCACCGAATTCGGTCTGTTCATCGGCCTCATGGGCGGTATCGACGGTATGGCTCACCTTTCGGACCTGTCCTGGGACCGTGCTGGTGAAGAAGTCATCAAGGAATACAAAAAAGGCGACATCGTCAAAGCCAAGGTTCTTGACGTTGACGTTGAAAAAGAACGCATCTCGCTCGGCATCAAACAGCTTGCTGGCGATCCGTTCAAAGAAGCCGTTACCGGCATCAAGCGTGGCGAAGCTGTAACCTGTGAAGTTACCGAAGTGAACGACGGTGGCATCGAGGTTTCTGTTGGCGACACCGAACTCAAAGGCTTCATCCGTAAAGCTGAACTGGCGCGCGAGCGTTCTGAACAGCGTCCGGAACGCTTTGCAGTTGGTGAAAAAGTCGACGCACGCGTCACCGCAATCGATTCCAAAACCCGCAAGGTTTCTCTCTCTGTCAAAGCACTTGAAGTTGCTGACGAGAAGAAAGCAATGGCGGATTACGGTTCGGCAGACAGCGGCGCATCGCTCGGCGACATCCTCGGCGAAGCTCTGCGCAAGAAGCAGGAAGGCGGCGAATAAGCCACCCTCCGACGAAATACGCTCTGCAGTTTTGCAGAACGAAAAGACGGGTCGCGCATTGCGCGGCCCGTTTTCTTTTGCGCTGATGGTGCCGAACACATTCACCGATGTGGATGATACCGGTGAATGGCGCATAGGCCTGATGGGCCCGGATGTTGCGTCAGATTATATATCGCAGGCTTTATGGGGCGGATTTTTTGCCCGACTCTGCCGATATCGGCGAATTTCGCGAAAATTTTGATTTTAAACGCTTTTTGTTCTTGCCTTCTGGCGTGATAAAAACCATTTGAAAAGGTGGTTTTCGGGGTTATCACCCCGGTTAAGTATTTGATTGAACAATTAGAACCGGAACACTCTGATGGCATTGGATGCCGATATCCTGCTGGATCGACGTCGACTGAAAAAATCCGTCTTTCGCTGGCGCGTGATGGCGGTGATTGCCGTGCTTGCGGCGATCGTGGTCGGCTTGTCGGGCACCGGTGTGAAGGACAGTGTACTGGGCGGCCTTGGGCCCCGGATTGTCGAAGTCACCGTTGAAGGCGTGATCACCGAAGATCCCTATCTTCTTGATGCGCTGCGCACGATTGAGGAAGACAGCGACGTTGTCGGTGTGATTGTCCATATCAACAGCCCGGGCGGCACCATGGTTGGTGGTGAAACGCTGTTTGAGGCGTTGCGTCGCATTGGCGAAACCCGCCCGATTGTCGCTGAAATGGGTACGGTTGCCGCATCCGGCGGTTATATGGCCGCGATTGCCGCAGACCATATCATTGCGCGCCGTGGCACGATTACCGGCTCGATCGGGGTGATTTTCCAGTCGATGAATTTCAATGGAACGCTTGAAAAGCTTGGCGTCGAACCGCTGACGGTAAAAAGCGGTCCGCTTAAAGCGGCACCCAATCCGTTCGAACCCGTTGATGATGTTGCAAAATCGGCCATGCAGGGCCTGATTTCGGACATGTTTGACGTGTTTGTTGAAATGGTCGCGACCCGCCGCGACATGTCGGTGGATACCGTTACGACTCTTGCCGATGGCCGTGTCTATACCGGTCAGCAGGCAGTCGCGAACGGATTGATTGACGAAATTGGAGGCCGTCGTGAAGCCTTGCGCTGGCTTGAGGAAGAAGCCGGTGTCACGACGGATGCACAGGTAGTGCCACTTGAGATCGAGTACCCGGAAGACGATTTGATGAGTGCTGTTCTTGAGGGAAACCTTGGAAAAGTGCTGTCATCTGAGGGGCTTAAACTTGACGGTTTGCTGGCGGTCTGGCAACCTGAATGAGAGCTTTTCTGACACATAATCTAATCCGTGGTTGAGTGAGACTGTCAGCATCAACAGGATGGGGCCTGGAAATGACAAAATCTGAATTGATCGCCCGCCTTGCCGAGATGAATCCGCATCTCTATCAGCGCGACGTTGAACGGATTGTTGCCACGATCTTTGACGAGATCACTGATGCGCTTGCGCGTGGCGACCGGGTCGAGCTTCGCGGCTTTGGCGCATTTTCCGTCAAACAGCGCGATGCCCGTATCGGGCGTAATCCGCGTACCGGGGATGCCGTCCCTGTCGGTGAGAAAAAGGTTCCCTATTTCAAAACCGGCAAACAGCTTCGCGAACGTTTGAACTGATTCCTGCCTGATCTTGTCTGACCGGCGATTGGGCGCGTATCGCACCTGCGTCACCCGCAACCTGCCCGATCTGGTCGGCGCGCAACACACAAAAACTGTGTGACTGTCGCCATGGCTTTTGTCCGGTTCTTGCCCCATACTGATCTGACTGATCATCAAACGTGACCTATTGCCGGGTCCTGAGCCATCCTTTGCGGGGATGGCCTGGGGGCGGCACAAGGAGCTAAGTAATGCGCTTCCTGTACTGGATTATTTCCATTCCGCTTGCCGTGTTGATTGCGGTTTTTGCTGTTTCCAACCGGGCGTTGGTAACGATTTCTCTCTGGCCGTTGCCGTTTGAAGTCGACCTGCCGCTGTTCCTGCCGATCATGGTCGCGCTTTTGATCGGGCTTGGCATCGGCTTTGCCTTTGAATGGTTGCTCCAGGGTAAGCACCGCCGTGCCGCACGGCGTATGGATAGCGAACTTAAGCGCATCAAAACCGATGACACCACGCACACCACACCCAATAGCGATCAAAAGGCCATTGGCCACAGCTGATCACGTCAAAGGGCTCCGTTTCGGGGCCCTTTTGCTGTCTTGCCCAAACAAACCACAAGCCGCGGGCTTCTGGCGCATGGCGCCCTTGCGGGGCAAGGGTCGGATTTGACATTGGCCTTTTTACACAAATCGGCTAAGCCATGTCCGGTCCGCCCGCAAAGGCAAATCTATCAGCCATCCTGACAGATCTGGGCCGACCTAACCTCGCCCACTGCCAACCCAATGCCCGCTTGATGGAGGACCGCATGACCCAGACCCTTGCCGCCAAAGACCGCATTTTCTGCGCGATTGATACCACCGATCTCGATCATGCGATCAATCTGGCGTCCAGCCTGTCTGGCGTGATTGGCGGGGCAAAGCTGGGCAAGGAATTCTTCGCCGCCCACGGGCCACAAGGGGTTCGGGCTGTTGCCAAGGCAGGCATGCCGATCTTTCTTGATGTCAAATATCACGACATCCCCAATACAGTGGCCGGTGCCATCCGTGCGGTTACGCCGCTGGGGCTTCGGATCGTGAATGTCCATGCCGCCGGTGGTCTGGAAATGATGAAACGTGCCGGTGATGCGGCGCGCGAAGCCGCCGACAAGGCCGGGGTTGAGGTGCCATGGGTGATTGCTGTCACCATCCTGACCAGCATGGATCAGGGTGATCTTGATGATGTCGGCCTCAAGGGCCCGATTGAAGAACGCGTGGTCAAACTGGCCGAACTGACCCAAAAGGCCGGTCTGGACGGGGTTGTATGCTCCGCACAGGAAATCACCCCGGTGCGCAAGGCCCTTGGCCCGGACTTCAAACTGATCACACCGGGTATTCGACCGGCTTGGGCAACCAGTGATGATCAGAAACGCATTGTGACGCCGGCGGATGCGGTTGCCATGGGCAGTGACGTATTGGTGATTGGTCGTCCGATCACCAAGGCCGATGATCCGGTTGCGGCGGCGCAAAAGATCGTCGCTGAACTTTCCTGATCCAGATGCCAGCCCCTTAATGCGCGTAGCTTGTCCGGTTTCCGATCAGGGGATGACAAGCTGCCATGCAAATTTCGCGATGGATTTGCGCACTGTGGTATCCCAGAATTGAATCGTTTCAAGAATTGATACATGATGCGTATCTCGCAGTTGCACAAAACGTTGGCCGCGCCACCCGCGCCACCCGCGCCGGCGTTGATCTGGATAGTCTGACATGACCGATATCACCACCCGCCCCGGATTTTTCGGGAACCTGCCGATTCTTGCGCTCGCCCTTGCGTCATTCGGGATTGGCACGACCGAGTTTGTCATCATGGGGCTTTTGCCCGATGTGGCGCTTGATCTTGGTGTAAGCATCCCCGATGCCGGGTTGCTGGTGACGGGCTATGCCCTTGGTGTGACTTTTGGCGCGCCGTTTCTGGCGATCGCCACGGCACGGATGGATCGCCGGCGTGCTTTGCTGCTGCTGATTTCCATCTTTATTTTCGGCAATTTCCTGTGTGCGATTGCGCCCGACTACTGGCTTTTGATGATGGCGCGTGTGGTCACGGCATTTTGCCATGGTGCGTTCTTCGGATTGGGGGCTGTTGTCGCCTCAAACCTTGTCGCCCCGCATAAACGCGTGCAGGCCATTGCCCTGATGTTTTCCGGTCTGACACTGGCCAATGTGCTGGGTGTGCCGTTTGGCACCGCCCTTGGACAGGAACTTGGTTGGCGCTCGACCTTCTGGGCGGTGGTCGCCATTGGCATCTTTGCCGCCAGCGCGCTTTATTTCGCCCTGCCGCGCAAGATCGCCGCATCCACGGGCAGCCTGTGGCTCGAAGCAAAGTCGCTTGGCAAAACCCAGGTTTTGCTGGCCATGCTGATTTCGGTGCTGGCCTCTGCCAGCATGTTTAGTGTCTTTACCTATATCACCCCGATGCTTCAGGAAATTACCGGCATCACCCCGCGTCAGGTGACCTATGTGCTGTTGCTGTTCGGGGTTGGTCTGACCTTGGGCAATTACATCGGCGGGCGTCTGGGTGACTGGCGTTTGATGCCGGCCGTCATCATTGCCTTTGTCTTGCTGATTGCGATCCTTGCGACCTTTACCGAAACGCTGACATCAGTGATTCCGGCAGTTGCAACCGTGATGTTGTGGGGGGTGGTTGCCTTTGCCCTGGTTTCCCCGCTTCAGATGCGCGTGGTGAACGAGGCATCCGATGCGCCCAACCTTGCATCAACCCTTAATCAGGGGGCCTTTAACCTTGGCAATGCGGCGGGTGCGTGGTTTGGCGGCATTGCCATTACCCAGGGTGTTTCCTATCAGCACATCCCGTGGCTTGGCGCCGCGATTGCGGTGCTGGCTTTGCTCTTCACGGTCTGGAGTCACCTGCTGGATCGCCGGGACGAAGTCCTTGTCGAAAACGGTGCCAGTGCCTGAAAAGTTGCCTGATCCAATACAAAACCCGTCATCCAAATGGCTGACGGGTTTTCTGTATGTCCGGTGTTGTTTTCCTTAACCGATCCAGTGGCGCATCTGATCCCAGCTGTGGCTGATGGTTGATCCGTACTGATCGATGATCAGCTTGATTGAAATCGCGATAGAGGTGACGACCAAAAGCGGTCGCACCAGACGCGCCCCCACCTTCATCACCATATGCGATCCGATCTGCGCACCGATCAATGCGCCAACCGCCATTACGCCACCAACAATCCACACGACCTCGCCCCCGGCAATAAACATCACAAGCGACGCAAAGTTCGAGGTGAAGTTGAGGATCTTGGTATGGGCGGTTGCCTTGGTCATATTAAAGCCAAGCAGGGCGACAAAGGCGATGGAAAAGAACGATCCGGTGCCCGGTCCAAAGAAACCGTCATAAAACCCGATGGCGAAACCGGCGGTAAAGGCGAATGTTGTCTTGCCGATGATCTGATGGGCATCAATGTCGCCCACGCGGGGTGAAAACAGGAAATACAGCGCAATCAGGATCAAAAGTGCGGGCAGGATGGTCATCAGAATGCCCGGATCAAGCATCTGGACCAGAACTGTACCCAAAGCCGACCCGGCAAAGGTCAGGACAATTGCCAGAACCATGTCGCGCGGATGAACATGACCCTTGCGAATGAAGTTAAGGGACGCACTGAAACTGCCAAAACTGCCCTGAAGCTTGTTGGTTGCCAGCGCCTGCGCCGGGGTGACGCCCGCCCACAGCAGGGCCGGAATGGTGATCAGACCGCCACCCCCGGCAATTGCGTCGACAAAGCCGGCAAGGGCGGCAACGGCAAACAGGATTGCAAGAAGTTCAAAACCAAATTCCATCGGCGAGCTTTCTAAATGGGGCGCGACCACACGTTGGGGGCGATGCAGCCTGTCAAAACAGCGCACATCATATGGCTTTGCATCCTTACGTCCAGTCGGATCGATTTCAGTCGTTGAATTGCGCGCAAGCCGTAGTCTAAAAGTCACACACCGTTCTTTTTATGAGTTCCAGATATGCCCGAATTGCCAGAGGTCGAAACAGTCACCCGTGGTCTGATACCCGTCATGGAAGGACAGGTTGTCGATCATGTCGTGCAGCGGCGCGCAAACCTGCGTTTTGCCTTCCCGGAGGGTTTTGTTGATCGCATGGCCGGGCGCAAGATCAATCAACTGACCCGGCGCGCGAAATATATCCTTGGCTATCTTGATGACGGGCAGGTGTTGCTGGTCCATCTTGGCATGTCCGGGCGCATGACCATCCATAATGACCCGAATGTCGGCGTGCCTGAACCCGGCAAGCATGATCATGTCGATTTTGTCATGGCGGACGGGGCGGTGGTGCGGTTTAACGATCCGCGGCGCTTTGGGGTCATTACCCTGATCCATGGTGACGAGGTCGCCACCCACAAAATGCTGGCCGGCATCGGGCCCGAACCACTTGGAAATGCCTTTAACGCCGCCGTTCTGGGGGTTGGCATCGCCAAACGGGCAAGCCCGATCAAGACGGTTCTGCTGGATCAGAAACTGGTGGCCGGTCTGGGCAATATATATGTCTGCGAGGCGCTGTTTCGGGCTGGCATCGCACCGGACCGTCTCGCAAAGGATCTCAAACCTGGCGAGATTGACCGTCTTTATCGTGAAATCCGCCTTGTGCTGGAAGATGCGATTGCCGCGGGCGGATCAAGCCTTAAGGACTATCGCCAAAGCGACGGCGAGCTCGGCTATTTCCAGCACAATTTCCGTGTCTATGGCCGTGAAGGCGAAACCTGCATTGCGGATGGCTGTGACGCCACCGTTGAACGCATCGTCCAGGCCGGGCGATCGACCTTCTTCTGCCCCAGCTGCCAAAAATAGCACCGGCACGAAACCTTCTTTGGGGCGTCACACGATCTGTCCCGGGCTTTTGCCAGACTGCCGTAGCGGCATCTTGGCAGGTGGGTGATGCATACGGGCGTCATCATTTGAAAACGCGGTGCAATCCATGACACGTCTGGTTGCGGCGTGCGGCCAAAATCGGTAAAACAGTATCAAAATATGGTTTCAGCCGAATCGGCCCGACAACGCCATGGAATCCTGCATCGGGATCAGCGGGCCGAACAGCGATAAAAGGATCACTTGCATGTCTTATGAAAACATCATCGTCGAGAAAAAGGGCAATGTCGGCCTGATCACGCTTAACCGCCCCAAGGCGCTCAATGCGCTGTGTGATGCGCTGATCAAGGATATCGGTGCGGCACTCGATGATTTCGAATCCGATGAAGAAATCCGTGCGATTGTCATTACCGGGTCGGAACGGGCCTTTGCTGCCGGGGCCGACATCAAGGAAATGGCCGATTACGACTATATGGATGTCTATAAAAACGACTTCATCACCAAGGGCTGGACCCGGGTGGCCTCGTGCCGCAAGCCCACCATTGCTGCGGTCGCCGGATTCGCGTTGGGTGGTGGCTGTGAAATGGCCATGATGTGCGACATCATGATTGCGGCTGACACCGCCAAGTTCGGTCAGCCGGAAATCACCATCGGCACCATCCCCGGTGCAGGCGGGACACAACGCCTGACCCGCGCGGTGGGCAAGGCCAAGGCCATGGAAATGTGCCTGACCGGGCGCATGATGGATGCCGAGGAAGCCGAACGCGCCGGTCTGGTTGCGCGAATCGTCCCGGCCGACTCGCTTATGAACGAAGCCATGCAGCTTGCCGAAAAGATCGCCTCCTTCTCCGGTCCGGTGTCGATGAAGGTCAAGGAATCGGTCAACAAGGCCTTTGAGATGACCCTGACCGAAGGCCTGATGTTCGAGCGCCGCGAATTCCATTCGACCTTCGCCCTCGAAGACCGGGCCGAGGGCATGAAAGCCTTTGGCGAGAAGCGCAAAGCCGATTTCAAGCACCGTTGATTGTTTAATCACCGGGCAACTTGACCCCTGATTCCGCGTGCACATATCTGCCTTGCGGGGCAAAAGAGTCCGAAGCCGCAGAAATTGAGGCGTTATGGCGGTATCGGGGGTTGACGAGGGTTTCGGACGGAGCTATAAGCCGCGCTCCGAATTACGTAACATTTGTTTGAAGAGACAGGTTCGCAATGGCTCACCATAAATCGGCCAAGAAGCGCATTCGCCGCAACGCCGCACGTGCAGAAGTAAATGGTGCACGTATCGGTCGCATTCGTACCTTCGTTAAGAAGGTCGAGGCTGCGCTGAACGTTGGCGACAAAGATGCTGCTCAGGCTGCGATGAAAATCGCCGAGCCGGAACTGGCACGTGGCGCACAGCTTGGCGTTCTGCACAAGAACACCGCTGCTCGCAAGGTTTCGCGTCTGGCTGCACGCATCAAGGCGCTTTAATTTATCCCTTACGGGATGGCGAGTCGAAGGCCGCACCTCTGGTGCGGCCTTTTCGCTGCCCGGATTTCGCAGAATCACCTTTTGTTCCTTGATTGCGCGGGTGCAAGAAACCGCAGAAAATAAGGACCGTTGCGGTGGCGAAATCCTTTTAACGTTCTGTTAAAGATCGCCTTGCCTGATGTGGGTCACATCAGTACAGTGTTTGGACTTTGCAGGTCGCGCAAAGCGACTGGCAACGAAGAACCAAAAAACAAAAGGCGCGAGTACACTTCCCTGATGATGTGGAAGGCCAGCGTGTTGATCAAAGCGATGATCAACGCGAGACGGTACTGTTTTGTCTTTTGCGGTCTTTGTCGTGGTGAAATAGGGAAATTCGGGGAAAGGTTCTTACAGTGCAGCACGCCGTGAGGGACACACAATCGGCACTGGGTCAATCCAAAGGGGGGATTGCGGGTGACGAGCACGCAGCACTTGATGATCATGCAGTTGCAACCTGGCAAGTCGTACGCGAAAAGCTGCGCGCCGAATTTGGCGCCACAGCCTATCGTTACTGGCTTGAGCCGGTTGGCCTGATCGCGGTTGAAGCCGGTGTTGCGCGCCTTGGTGCGCCGACCCGCGCCATGCGTGATTGGGTTACACAGCACTATCTCGACCGCATCCAGAAATTCTGGCATTCCGAAGATCCCGATGTGCATTTCGTTGAAATCAACATCGTGTCTGCGGCTGCCGCACAGGCCGGTTCAGCCGCATCAACCTCCAAAAATTCCTCTGCGGCTGCTGCGCCCGCATCCGGGTCGCGCGCCAAATCTGCACGTAATAACGAGTCCCGCGAAAACGTTGTTGCGTCACCGTGTCAGCCCGCAAGATCGGGTCGTACCGCAATCGCCAGCATGTCCGATGACGGCATTTCGGCAGCACTGGACCCGCGCTACACATTCGACAATTTCGTTTTGGGCAAACCCAACGAGTTCGCCTATGCCGCCGCGCGTCGTTTGGCAGAAGCCGAATCGGTCCCGTTCAATCCGCTTTTCCTGTATGGCGGGGTTGGTCTTGGTAAAACCCACCTGATGCATGCGATTGCCTGGCATATCCGCCGCACGCAGCCGCACCGCACGGTGATTTATCTCTCGGCCGAGAAATTCATGTACCGCTTCATCCGGGCGCTGCGCGACAAGAACACGGTTGATTTCAAGGACCAGTTCCGTTCGGTCGATGTGCTGATGGTTGATGATGTCCAGTTCATCTCGGGCAAGGATTCAACCCAGGAAGAATTCTTCCACACCTTCAATGCGCTGGTTGACCAGGGGCGTCAGATCATTGTTTCGGCTGACAAGTCACCGTCTGACCTTGAAGATATCGAGGAGCGCCTGCGCTCGCGGCTGGGATCCGGCCTTGTCGCCGATATCCACGCAACGACCTATGAGCTGCGTCTGGGCATCCTGGAGGCCAAGGCAGAACGTCAGGGCGTCGAGCTGCCCCAGCGGGTTATGGAATTCCTTGCCCACAAGATCACGGCCAACGTGCGTGAACTTGAAGGGGCCCTGAACCGTGTGATTGCGCATGCCCAGCTTGTGGGGCGTGAAATCGGGCTGGAGATGGTTCAGGACATTCTGCATGACGTTCTGCGTGCGTCCGAGCGCCGCGTTTCGATTGAGGAAATCCAGAAGCGCGTGGCAGAACATTTCAACATCAAGGTTTCTGACATGCATTCTGCCCGTCGTGCGCGTGCTGTGGCCCGTCCGCGTCAGGTGGCAATGTATCTGTCCAAACAGCTTACCACGCACTCGCTGCCGGAAATCGGCCGCAAGTTCGGTGGGCGCGACCACACCACGGTCATGCATGCTGTACGCAAGATCGAAGAACTGCACGGAACGGACCCGTCCCTGTGCGAAGATATCGATCTTTTGCGCCGTATGCTTGAAAGCTGATTGGTTGTCTGACTGATAGCCAAGTGACTGGGAATTTTGATGAAATCCGCCGTAACTCACGGCGGATTTTGCTTTTGAATCTGGCTGGATTTTTCCCCGAATTTGATCAGTAAAACTGCGAGTCGCGCGGTTTGCCCCGCTTTGCGCGTTCAAGGCATATTTTTGTCCGCCGACTCCTTTTATTTGCTTGGGTTTAAGCCGTAAAAATCCTTCGATTTCCCGGTATGCATGTTATAATGCCCCTTCCGCACCCGAAAGGGTGTGGGTCAGGTAGGAAAACTGATTAAAAATCAATTTGTTAAACAAATACTGACAGACGGATAGGACGGGCATGAAGCTGACCATCGAACGCGCGGCGCTGTTGAAATCGCTGACCCATGTTCAAAGCGTTGTTGAACGACGTAACACCATTCCGATTCTGTCCAATATTTTGCTGCGGGCAGAGAATGATCGTCTCTCGCTCACCGCGACCGACATGGACCTTGAAGTCATCGAAACCACGACGGCTGAGGTCTCTGAACCGGGCGCGACCACAACCCCTGCCCATACCCTTTATGAAATCGTTCGCAAGCTGCCAGAAGGCTCTCAGGTGCAAATCGCGCTTGAGCCGGGCGCAGGCCGCCTGACCCTGTCTGCCGGTCGCTCGAAATTTAACCTTGCGGTTCTGCCGGTCGATGATTTCCCGGTCATGTCTGGTGGCGACCTTCCGGTCAGCTTCGGTCTGGCTGCGGCCGAACTGCGCGGTCTGATCGACCGTGCCGAATTTGCCATCTCGACCGAGGAAACCCGTTACTACCTCAACGGTATCTATTTCCATGCCACCGACGCCGAGGGCACCAAGATCCTGCGCGCGGTCGCAACCGACGGTCACCGTCTGGCACGCGTCGAAGCGCCGCTGCCTGAAGGTGCCGAAAACATGCCGGGCGTTATCGTGCCGCGCAAAACCATTGGCGAGTTGCGCAAGCTGATTGATGAAACCGGCGAGGCGGTCGATATCGCAATGTCAGACACCAAAATCCGCTTTGGCTTTGGCGAGGCGGTTCTGACCTCAAAACTGATTGATGGCACCTTCCCGGACTACGAACGTGTCATTCCGTCGGGCAACGACAAGACGCTGGATATCGAATGCAAATCCTTTGCGGATGCTGTTGATCGCGTATCGGCCATCTCGATTGAAAAATCGCGCGCGGTAAAGGTTGTTCTGTCGGGCACGACCCTGACCCTGTCGGCATCAAGCCCTGAACACGGCACCGCGTCCGAGGAACTCGAAATCAATTACGACGCCGAGGATATCGAGATCGGTTTCAACTCGCGCTATCTGCTCGACATCGCCAAGCAGGTTAAGGGCGATACGCTTAACCTTCTGATGTCGGACGGTTCAAGCCCGACCATTCTGCGTGACACCGACGACCTTTCGGCATTGTACGTTCTGATGCCGATGCGTGTTTGACGGTAAGCACGATACGCTGTGGCTGCTCTTGCCAATAACCTCATGCCAAAAGACGGGGTGTCGATGACAAGCCGTCTTGCCGTATCCCGTATCCAGCTCAGCGAGTTTCGCTGTTACGAAGGCCTGCGTCTGTCGCTCGACAGCTCGCCGGTCGTGCTGACCGGGCCAAACGGGGCTGGCAAGACCAACCTGCTTGAAGCCGTATCGCTTCTTGCACCTGGCGGTGGATTGCGCCGTGCCAAGCTTGGTGAAATGGCCCGCAGCGTTCCGCCCACCCAAAACGGGGCCCCGCTTGCTTGGGCGGTTTCGGCCGATATGGAAACCCCCGACGGGGTGTTCCAACTTGGCACCGGCCTTGATCCGGCGGCTCTTGAACAGGGGCGTGAACGTCGTGCGGTGCGGATTGACGGGCAGACCCAGCGCGGGCAGGCGGCCTTGGGCCGGGTATGTGCCGCGGTCTGGCTGACACCCCAGATGGATCGACTGTTTCTTGATGGTCCGTCCGCACGCAGGCGCTTTCTGGATCGGCTGGTTTATGGCCTTGATCCCGATCACAGCAGCCGCGTTGCCGCCTATGAGCACAGCCTGCGTTCGCGCGCGAAACTGCTTAAGGAAGGCAAGGGCGATGACAAATGGCTGGCCTCGATCGAGGATTCAATGGTCCGCCATGGCATTGCGGTTGCCGTGGCACGCGGCGAATTGCTTGAACGGCTGCGCCGGGCCGGGACCATGGCCATCGGGCCGTTTCCGGCTGCGCGCCTGGCGTTGACCGGCGATCTGGAAGATTGGCTGGAAAGCCTGCCCGCGGTCGAGGTCGAAGATAAAATGCGGGCCGCATTGCGCGACGGACGTGGACGTGATGCGACCTATGGCGGGGCTGTTGTTGGCCCGCAACGCAGTGATTTGCTGGTCTGGCATGATGCAAAGGGCCAGTCGGCAGATCAATGTTCCACCGGGGAACAAAAGGCGTTGTTGCTGGCGATCATTATGGCCAATACCCGCCTGCAGACAAAGGCGCGCGGGGCTGGCCCGCTGCTGTTACTGGACGAAGTGGTTGCGCATCTCGATGCAGAACGCCGCAACCATTTATTTGATGAAATCGTGGCGCTTGGCGTCCAGGCCTGGATGACAGGCACGGACCGGGCGCTGTTTGAAGGTTTGGACGGTCGTGCGCAATTCTTCCGCGTGGAAGATGCCACACTGACCCTTGAAACCACTCCGTGAATGCCGAGGTTGTGACCCTATGACCAACGAAACAGAAACGCCGAACACTGGTGAAACGTCGCCGGAGTATGGTGCAGAATCGATCAAGGTTCTCAAAGGCCTTGAGGCGGTGCGCAAACGCCCGGGCATGTATATCGGCGATACCGATGACGGAACCGGTTTGCACCATATGATCTACGAAGTCGTCGATAACGCAATCGACGAGGCACTGGCCGGTCACTGTGACACCGTTTGGGTGCAGCTCAATGGCGATGGCTCTGCCACCATTCGTGATAACGGGCGTGGCATTCCGACCGACATGCACAAGGAAGAAGGCGTTTCCGCCGCCGAGGTCATCATGACCCAGCTTCATGCCGGCGGTAAGTTCGACCAGAACTCCTATAAGGTTTCCGGCGGTCTGCACGGTGTGGGTGTGTCGGTGGTGAACGCGCTTTCCACCCTGCTCAAATTGCGCATCTGGCGTAACGGCAAGGAACACTACATGGAGTTTTCCGGTGGTGATGCCATCAAGCCGCTTGAGGTCGTCGGCGACGCCCCGCTGACCGA
>NZ_DBGS01000027.1:0-8310 GCF_002295455.1 Thalassospira sp. UBA848
GAGCTGGGTTTAGAACGTCGTGAGACAGTTCGGTCCCTATCTGCCGTGGGCGTAGGATACTTGAGAAGAGCTGTCCCTAGTACGAGAGGACCGGGATGGACGCACCTCTGGTGTACCGGTTGTTCCGCCAGGAGCATCGCCGGGTAGCTAAGTGCGGAAAGGATAACCGCTGAAAGCATCTAAGCGGGAAGCCCCCTTCAAGACTAGGTATCCCTATCAGATCCCTGGAAGACCACCAGGTTGATAGGCTGGGTGTGGAAGCGTGGCAACACGTGAAGCTAACCAGTACTAATTGATCGATCGGCTTGATTGATCCCTCTTGCTACTGATCTGCATATGACTTGCGCAGCGGTAAAATCAGCAAGACCAATACGTCACAACAATAAATAGTTCGCAACTCAACATCACGATCTTGCAAAGATCTCCGATCTCTTCGCTGTGTTTGGACGGCCCGGTGGCCATAGCGGCCGGGAACCACCTGATCCCATCCCGAACTCAGAAGTGAAACCAGCCTGCGCCGATGGTACTTTGTCTTAAGGCACGGGAGAGTAGGTCACCGCCGGGCCTTCCAAATACAGCATAAATATTCCCTATAAACACACGACTTTGAAAACCCTCGACCTTAACCGGTCGAGGGTTTTGTCGTTTCAGGTTTACATCATCATTGTGCGTTGCCACCTCACGGAACGGTTCACGCGGTTGTGAGGAGATGTGGGGAATGTCTCACGTGTCTTTGACTGCGCGTGTGCGAATGGTGCAGTGACGAAAATACACATCGCGCTTACGGTTAAATCATCGCTTGGACTTGATGTTCCTAATTTAACCGAAGGGAAACGACGATGAAAAAAGCAATGGTTTTGGGCGCAGCATTGAGTGCTGCTGTTTCGATGGCTGCAGTCGATCAGGCAGCTGCCGATGGCGCCAAGGAGAAATGTTTTGGTGTATCGCTGGCTGGTCAGAATGACTGTGCGGCTGGTCCGGGTACGACCTGTGCCGGAACGTCGACTGTCGATTATCAGGGCAATGCCTGGAAACTGGTTCCGGCAGGTACCTGCGAGGATATGAGCTTCACCACGGCGGATGGCCGCGAAGTGACGGGCAGCCTCGAAGAACTTGATCGTGATCTCCCGCAGGGCTAACGCCCAAAACTAACTTGCCCCCTCTATGGGCGGTCAGCACCGATCTGCATGTTTGCAAATGTCTCCCCCTGTCCCGATGTGCTGACCGCCCGCCCGAGCTATGACTTACTGTTTGAGGTTGCTTGCCATGAAAACGCCAACACAGCTTGCTGATCGAAAGCTTCCTGACCAGGCAGGTGTCGGTTTCAAGGCCGAGCACGCGCAAGATGTCTTTGACGCAGCACCGGCTGTGGGCTGGTTTGAGATTCATCCGGAAAACTACATGGTTGCCGGTGGGCCGCGACTTGCCATGCTCGAAGAGCTTTGTGCCCGGTATCCGGTCTCGATGCATGGGGTCGGATTGTCGCTTGGCGGCGGGGAGCCGTTAAACAAGAACCATCTGGCCGATCTCAAGCGTCTGGTGGACCGGTTCAACCCCGCCATGGTGTCTGAACATATTGCATGGTCCGCCCATGAAGGACTTTATATGGCCGACCTGCTGCCAACGCCGATGACGAAAGCCTCGCTTGCGCAGTTGGTGGATGCGATCAATACGGTGCAGGACTTTATTGGCCGCCGGATCCTGATTGAAAACCCGACCTCTTACGTGCCGCTGCCACAAAATTCGATCCCCGAACTTGAGTTTATCAGTGAGGCGGCTGAACACAGTGGCTGCGGTTTGCTGATTGATGTAAACAATGTTTACATTTCGGCCCATAATTTGGGCTTTGATGCCAATGCGTTTATTGATGCGGTGCCCGGTGATCTGGTTGGTGAAATTCATCTGGCCGGACATGAGCGTGACGCCAACCCCGAAGATGATGTTCTGATTGATACCCATTCACGACCTGTGGCCGATCCGGTATGGGACCTGTTTGATCGTTTGATTGCCCGCATCGGGCGCCGGCCGACCCTGATTGAATGGGATAATGACGTGCCCGGTTGGGATGTGTTGGCGCGTGAGGCAGCCTTGGCTGACCGTCATCTTGCGGACGCTGTGGGCGTGCAGCTTGAGGCCGCGTCATGAGGGATCTCAGGACATTTTATGACGGCTTTGCCGAGGCGCTGCGTGCACCGGAACCGGACGCGGTGCCAGATAGTGTTGCCGAAGGTTATGCGCACCGCTTTGCAATTTACCGCAACAATGTTCATCGCGGTCTTTATGACGCGCTGGGGGCTGCTTATCCGACTGTGCGAAAGCTGGTTGGAGATGGCTTTTTTGATCGCCTTGCGCAGGGTTTTGTGCAGACAGAAACATCGCGTGCAGGATCGCTTGCCCTTTACGGCGCAGGCTTTGCCGACTTTCTTGAGACCCATTCTGTGCGCGAAAGTCTGCTATACCTGCCAGATGTCGCGCGGCTTGAACGCGCGCGGCTTGAGGCCAGCACAGCTGCCGATGCCGAACCGCTTCTGGCTTCCGACCTTGTCGGGTTTGAGGACCATCTTGAGGGCATGAAGCTGAACGCCCATCCGGCGTGTCGAGTAGTTACATCAGAACACCCGGTATTTGCAATCTGGACCGCACAGAACGGAGATGCCAGCGGACAAAGCGGCAAAACCCGCATTGTGCAGCGGCCGGAAACTGTTCTGATTGCGCGACCTTTCATGCATGTCGAGATGCATCTTTTAAGCGCCGGGCAGGCTGCATTCTTTGAGGCGGTGACGCGTAACGGGCTTTGCCTTGGGGATGCCTGTGCCAAAGCACTTCAGGCTGATCCGGATTTTGATGTCATCGCCCGTTTTGCAGAATTTTTGACAATGGGTGCGTTTGACGCCCGCATGGATACCCCGAAAGGAAACGGGCATGATGATGAATAATGTACATAACGTAATGGGCGGCTTTGCCCGTTTTGAGACGAAAATCGATTCCCTGGCAGGACGGGACTATGTCGGTCTTGGCGCCCGGGTGCTTTTTGTTGTTGTGTTGCTGCCATACTACTTCAATAGTGCGCTGACCAAAATTGATGGCTTTGGTCTGAGTGCGGGGGCATTTGCCCAGATCCTTCCGCCAGTTGCGGAACAGTATATGTATGATACGTCTGCCATCCCGTTCTTCCCGTGGCACCTGATCGTCTGGGCCGGGACGATTGGCGAGTTTGTCTTGCCGCTTCTGATCGTTGCTGGCTTGTTTACCCGACTTGCCGCCCTTGGCATGATTGGCTTTGTGATTGTGCAAACCGTGGTTGATGTAGCGTTTCATGGCGCGACCCTTGGCATGCTTGCCAACGGTCTGCCGACAGAGCTGATTGATCAGCGCCTGCTTTGGGTTTCGCTTTTGGCTGCTTTGGTGTTTGCCGGCGGCGGGGTGGTCTCGCTTGATCGGTTGGCGCGTAGGGCAGTCGCCTAAGACCAGCCATAGAGCCGCGCCCTTAGGGGTGATTATTCCCCGACCGCGATGTCATTTGAAACGCCGTCAGAGGCCAAATCTTCTGACGGCGTTTTGCCGTCGCCCTCACGCAGGCTTGCCAGGTATTCCTGACTGATGTCATGCACGGCCATGATGTGCCCGTAAAGGAGCTCTTCGGCGGCCTTGAAGTCACCGCGCAGGATGGCATCAACAATGCCCTGATGTTCGCCATGAGATGCGGCAAGACGGGGTAGGCTTGAAAACTGTACCCGGCGAAATGGTGCAACACGACGGCGCACCGAAAAGGTAACATCAACCAGCACGTCGTTATGGGTGCCGCGATAGAGCGTGTTGTGGAAGGACCTGTTCAGGGCCTCATAACCGTCGCTGTCGCCCAGACGGACTGTTTCGGCCAGTTCATGATGGAGATTTTCAAGCGTATGGCGTTCTCCGCTGGTCATGCGTTTGGCTGCAAGCCGCCCGCATGTCCCTTCCAGCTCTGCCATGCTTTCAAACATTGCCGTGAGGCGTTCCGGCGTTGCCAGTGAAACATATACGCCGCGATTTGGGATTTTTTCGGCAAGTTCAGTTGCGGTAAGCAGCTGAAGGGCTTCGCGAACTGGCGTGCGCGATACGCCGAACCGCTTGGCAAGAAGCGGTTCTTCAAGTCGGGTGCCCGGCGCCAGTTGCCCAGAAACAATATCATCCTCCAGTGCCTGGCAAAGCTGTGCGGCAATGCCGATCGGTTCTGGTTGTCCGATTGGGCTGGAAAGTGTTTGGCGGAGCATGGACATCTGGCGTTTCAACCCTTCTTGCGAGGTTTTGAGAGGTTAATCCCTCTGAATGTATACACCAGGTTAGTGTGGAAAGCCAAGTACGTCCGTACGGTGTAGATGCAGGCTTAAAAATCATGCGTAAAATTGTATAAAAATTATGCATTAAATTTACGCGCATCAAAGAAATGATCAAAAAATGTGCTTTTTACGAAATGGATGAGTCGCAATAATTCTGTAAGTTGTTGAAAATAAAGGAATGGCATGTGTGTTGCTAGATGTATACACATCGCGAAACTCATTCCGATGAGCTTTCCTCCTAGAAGAAAACGCTATCTCTATCAGGGAGACTTCAATGACAAACATTAAACGACGCGACTTTCTGACCAAGTCGGCAATTGGCGCTGCGGCAACGGGGGCAGGGGTAATTGCCGCCCCGAACATCGTGCGCGCCCAGGAAACCTTTAACTGGAAAATGACCAATGCCTATGGTCCGGGATCACCCTTTTATGTGACGGGTCCGGGTAGTCCCGAAGATTTCTGCAAGCGCGTGACAGAAATGTCGAATGGTCGTCTGAACATTCAGCATTTCGCCGCTGGCGAATTGATCCCGGCTCTTGAGGGCTTTGATGCCGTTCAGGCCGGGACGGTCGAAATGAATGCCGCCAATGCCTATTTCTGGGCGGGTAAAATCTTTGCCGCGCAATATTTCACGACCGTGCCATTCGGCTTGAATTTCCAGGGCGTGAATGCCTGGTTGTATCATGGCGGCGGGCTTGAGCTGTGGCATGAGGTTTACAAACCATATGGTCTTGTGGCTTTCCCCATGGGGAATACTGGTGTTCAGATGACCGGCTGGTTCCGTGAGCCCATTGAAAGCCTGTATGATTTCAACGGCCTTAAAATGCGTATTCCGGGTCTTGCCGGGAAGGTCTATCAGCAGATCGGTGTCGAAGTGAAACTGCTTCCGGGCGGGGAAATCTTCCCGGCACTGGAGCGTGGTGTGATTGATGCGGCCGAATTCGTGGGGCCTTATCAGGACCGTCGTCTTGGCCTGCAGAAAGCAGCCAAATACTACTACACCACCGGCTGGCATGAGCCGTCCAACGTCACCGAACTTCTGATCAATCAGCAAGCATGGGAAAGCCTTCCGGCGGATTTGCAGGCGATTGTCAAGAACGCGGCACAGGCCTGCAACCTTGATAGCCATTCGTGGTGTGAAGCCAACAACGCAGCCGCCCTGCGTGATCTGGTCGAGAACTTTGGCGTCACCGCCCAAACCCTGCCCGATGATGTCGTCACCAAGCTTAAGGACATTACGGCAGAAACCCTTGAAGCCGAAGCGGCCAAAGACCCGATCACCAAGAAGGTCCATGACAGCTTCATGGCGTTCCGCGACACGCACCGTGAATGGGCTGCAATCAGTGAAAAACCCTATCACGGGATCATTTCCTCGAAAGGCGGGATGAGCTGATATGACGTCGACCCGTACTGAACCGTTATTCGACCGCGTCCTCGGTTTTATTGTCGATACGGCCGGGTGGGTGGCTGCGCTCAGTGGTCTCGCACTTGTGCTTGTGGTCGGTGGCAATGTGTTGCTGCGCTATCTGTTTAATTCAGGGAGCGTCGCGATGCAGGAACTTGAATGGCATCTGGTTTCACCAATTGCCCTGATGGGGATGGCCTATGGCATGCGTCATGGCGGTCATGTCCGGGTCGATTTTCTTTATGAGCGTCTGGGCCCAAGGGCCCAGGCGATCATTGATGTCTTTTCTGCTGTGCTGATGGCTATTCTTGGAGCAGCCCTGATCTGGTTTTCGATCCCCTATGTCGAGCAATCCATCATGATGGGCGAAGGATCGCCTGATCCCGGGGGCTTGCCTTATCGCTTCATACTCAAGGCCTTTATCCCGATTGGTTTTGGTCTGTTGCTGATCCAAGCAATCGCACAGAGCTTGATCAGCTATCGCCAAATTTTTGCTGAAAACAGCGCCCCTGCCTTTGATGCATCGAACGTGGCGAAACAAGTCGGTGCAGGAGACTAATCAAAAATGACCGGAAATGAATGGCTGGCCATTGGCATGGTCGGAGGCTTCTTTGGCTTCCTCGTGCTTGGTGTGCCAGTGGCGATCTCGCTTGCGATTTCGGGATTTGCCTTTGGAATTATGGGATTTGGTGCCGGATTGTTTAACCTGCTGCCTGCCCGTGTGTATGGCGTTGTGACCAATTACACGCTGCTTGCATTGCCGCTTTTCATCTTTATGGGGGTGATGCTTGAAAAGTCGAAACTTGCCGAAGAACTGATCGATGTGATCGGCCACGCCATGGGGCGCCTCAAGGGCGGCATGGGACTTGCCATCGTAATCGTCGGCGTTCTGATGGGGGCATCATCGGGCGTTGTTGGGGCGACTGTTGTCACTGTCGGCTTGCTGTCGCTTCAGCCGTTGATCAATCGCGGCTATGACAAGGGGGTTGCCAGTGGCGTGATTTGCGCATCAGGGACGCTGGGCCAAATTATACCGCCCAGTCTGGTTCTGATCTTGCTGGCGGACATTTTGGGGGAATCTGTCGGGACCCTGTTTGCTGCGGCCATGGTGCCGGGCTTGATCCTTGCGGGTATGCTTGGACTTTATCTGGTGCTGCTTGGTATCTTCAAACCCGAAATGGTGCCCGCGATCCCCAAGGATGAGCGCGATGCCATGAGCACGCAGCAATTGTTGCTCAAGATTGGCAAGGTTGTTGTGCCGCCGTTGGCCCTTGTCTTTGCGGTGCTTGGCTCGATTGTGGGGGGGGTTGCTGCCCCGACCGAAGCGGCATCCATGGGCGCACTTGGGGCATTGCTTCTTGCGCTGTTTACCGGACGCCTGAATTTCGGTGTGATGCGCGATGTGCTGCATGACACCCTGATTACCAGTGCCATGGTGTTCTTTATCCTGATTTGCGCACAACCCTTTGGTCTTGCGTTCCGCGGGCTTGGTGGCGAAGGGCTTGTGCATGCCCTGTTTGACTGGGTGCCAGGCGGGGACATGGGCAATCTTCTGTTCATGATGGCCCTGATCTTTGTCCTGGGCTTCTTCCTTGAATGGATCGAGATTTCCTATATTGCGCTTCCGATGTTTCTGCCGGTGTTCCAATATAGCGGGATCGACATGGCCTGGCTTGCCATTCTGGTCGCGATGAACCTTCAGACCAGTTTCCTGACCCCGCCGTTTGGTTGGGCTTTGTTCTTCCTGAAGGGGGTTGCGCCAAAATCGGTTTCCACAGTCGATATATATCGCGGGGTGATTCCGTTTATCGGGATTCAGGCGGTTGCACTGATCTTGTTGTTCATGTTCCCGGGATTGACCAGCTGGTTGCCCGACCTGATTGGTTGGTAGGGCAATTCTACGATGTGAAAAGGCGCTGAACGAATTGTAAAAACAGCGCTATGAACAAACCGGGCATGTCGCACAGCACGCGGCATGCCCGAAAGCATATGGCAGGGAGGCCGCAGCACTATGTTACGTTCAAGAACCGCCCTCGGGGGCATGGTTACCGCACCCCATCATCTGGCGTCCGAGGCCGGGCGTGACATTCTGCGCGAAGGTGGCAACGCGGTTGAAGCCATGATTGCCGCGGCTGCGACCATTGCGGTTGTCTATCCGCACATGAACGCGATTGGTGGCGATGGATTTTGGCTGATCTCCGCGCCCGGCAAGGACCCGGTTGCCATCCGGGCCTGCGGCGGGGCGGCGGGGCTTGCAACGCCCGGCTTTTATCGCGAACAGGGCAAGGACGCGATCCCGGCCCGTGGTCCACTTGCGGCCCTGACTGTCGCCGGTGCGATTGGTGGCTGGATCAAGGCGGCAGAGGTTGCTGCATCACTCGGCGGCAAAATCCCGCACAGTCGCCTGATGGCAGATGCGGTGCATCATGGCAAAGCCGGTGTGCCGATTACCAAGTCGCAGGTTGCCCTGACCACGACCAAAATGGCGGAATTAAAAGACGCACCAGGCTATGTTGATACCTATGCCGCCAACGGTATTCCGGCGATTGGGGACGTGCTGAAACAGCCGGCCCTTGCCGCAACGCT
>NZ_DBGS01000087.1:0-2594 GCF_002295455.1 Thalassospira sp. UBA848
CGCAACGACGAACTCGAAGCCGAAGCCCGCGCGCAGGAAGAACGTGCAAAGGAAGAGCAACGCCGGTTTATGAACCAGACTGCGGACAGCTTTACGAACAGTGTCGGCAGCATTATCGAGGCGGTGGCGGCTGCTGCTGTTGAATTGCAAGCAACCGCAACTGGCATGTCCCAGATTGCCAGAACTGCGTCCGAGCAAACCACAGCTGTTGCCTCGGCCAGTGAGGAGGCAAGTGGAAATGTTGGTTCTGTTGCATCTGCGACAGAAGAGCTTAACAGCTCAATCGAGGAAATTAATCGACAGGTTGTCTTTTCGACAGAAATTGCCAAAAAGGCGGTCGATCAGGCCCGTGAAACCATGCGCGGTATTCAGGAACTCGTCGAGGCTTCCAACAATATTGATGAGGTTCTGAAACTGATTTCCGATATTTCGGATCAGACCAACATGCTGGCCCTGAACGCGACGATCGAGGCATCTCGTGCCGGTGATGCAGGCAAAGGCTTTGCGGTTGTCGCCAACGAGGTCAAGACCCTGTCGGCACAGACAGCCAAAGCGACAGAAGAAATTCGCGCGCAGGTCAATAGTCTTCAGGGTCGCACAGGCTTTGCGGCCAGCCAGATTGAACTGATCAGCAAAACCATCAGCGAAATGGACGGAGTTGTCGCGACGATATCCTCAGCGGTGGAGGAACAGTCGGCAGCGACCCGCGAAATTGCCTTTAACATCGAACAAGCCGCAACCGGGACAACGGTTGTAAGTTCCAACATCGTTACGGTTTCGCAGGCCGTAAACGAGGCGGGCACGGCGTCCAGTGACGTTCTGACCGCGGTTAGCACCTTGTCCGAGAATTTCAATACCCTGAAAGGTGCCACAGACAGCTTTGTCAGTACCATTCGTGCTGCCTGAGCCCCCGGATACCCAAAGTACCCAAGAAACACCCAAACTTAAAACGCCCGGCCAAATGGACCGGGCGTTTTTTTCGGGTGGTTGCCATGGCTGGCGGTTTTTTACTGCCCGGCCAGGGTCATGCCGTCAATGCGAAGCGTCGGGGCATTGGTGCCGTATTTAAACGTCAGATCATTGGCCGGTTCGACAGAACGGAACATGTCCTTGAGGTTCCCGGCGACCGTTATCTCCGAAACCGGATAGGCCAGCACGCCATTTTCAATCCAGTAGCCCGATGCCCCGCGCGAATAATCGCCCGTTACACCGTTGACACTGCTGCCGATCATCTCGGTGATATACAGGCCCGATTTAATGTCCTTGATCATGTCTTCGGGCGAAGTTGTGCCCGGTTCCATATAAAGGTTGGTGGTTGACGGGCTGGGCAGGCTTCCGGCGCCGCGTGATGCGTTGCCGGTCGATTTCAGACCCAGTTGACGGGCTGAACGCAAATCCATGATCCAGGTTTTCAGAACCCCGTTTTCGATCAGGTGGCGTTTCTGGTTTGCCACCCCTTCGGCATCAAACGGTTTGGACCGCAGGCCGCGTTTGCGATGCGGATCATCAATGATGTTGATATGCGGCGCAAAGATTTCGCTGCCCATCGCATCAAGCAGGAAGCTCGTGCCACGTGCAATACCCGATCCGTTAATGGCAGACGACAGGTGCCCGACGATAGATGCCGAAACGCGCGGATCATAGATCACCGGAACCTGTGCGCTTTTGACCTTGCGCGGGTTCAGGCGCCGCAGGGTCTTTTCGGCTGCTTTTTTGCCGATATCGACCGGATCGCGCAGATCGGTCGAAAAGACTGCGCTGTCATAATCGTAATCGCGTTCCATGCCTGTGCCGGTCCCGGCCAACACCGACACTGAAATGTGGCTGCCCGACCCGGCATAGGAATTGGCAAAGCCGTTGGTGGCTGCCAGCGTGATCTGGTGGCGGCCCCAGCCGGCTTCTGATCCTTCGGAGTTGGTGATGCCCTCGACCGAACGCGCTGCTTCTTCACACGCGCTGGCCCATTCGATCAGTTTGTCCTGATCAACCTCGCCCGGCTCGCAAAGCTCAAGCGCTTCGACATTGAAGGTTTCGGCAAGTTCACTTGGGTCGGCAATCCCGCAATAAGGATCTTCCGGGGCATTTTTGGCCATCGCAACCGCACGTTCGACCAACTCGCCAAGCGCTGCGTTGCTGGTGTCAGATGACGATACAACTGCCTGTTTCTTGCCAATCAGGACCCGCAGGCCAAGATCAGCCCCCTCGGAACGTTCAAGCTTTTCCATTTTGCCCAGACGTTGGGCAACCGAAAGCGATGTGCCTTCGACATAAACGGCATCGGCATCGTCTGCACCGGCCTTTTTTGCCTGTGCCAGTAGGTCATTGATGCGATCAAGTGTCATGTCGGTTTTGGGCATGGAGGCTCCCTTGTATCGGAATGTGTTTCTTACGTTATAGGGGGCACGAACGTTTTCGCATAGACCCGAAACAAAAAGCTGGTTTTGGTCTTGAATTCCTGCCTTGTTTCAGAGTTGGCAGGACGAAGGCCGAATGGCAAGGCCCGGTCAATTACAGATTTCAAACGGCTTTCTGTTATACTCAAATGAACAAGTCCTGATGGTGCCAGATAAACGGGAACGCGATGAACAAGCAGA
>NZ_DBGS01000119.1:0-14861 GCF_002295455.1 Thalassospira sp. UBA848
CGGCGGTTTTTTCGGGCATCTGCCAGTAACCGGCAAAAACGTTCGGCCCGCGAGCTTCCAGCACGCCGATCTCGTCCGTACCCAGAACATTGCCGTCTTCATCACATACACGGATATCCACATCGGGCAATGCCGGACCGACCGTATGAACGATCCGTTCGCCATCCAGCGGGTTGGATGTCGCCATGCCCATTTCTGTCATGCCGTAACGTTCCAGCAACGCCTTGCCGGTGCGCTCCTTGAAGGCGGTGAATGTCTCGGGCAGAAGCGGCGCGGACCCGGAAATGAACAGCCGCATGTTTGATGTAACATCGGCGGTAAAGTCTTCGCCTGACAACAGACGGACGTAGAAGGTTGGAACCCCCATCATCACGGTACTGCGCGGCAAAAGGGACATTACCTGATCGCGATCAAACTTCGGCAAGAAGAACATTTTTGATCCCGACAGCATCACACAGTGACACGCGATGAAAAGGCCATGGGTATGGAAGATTGGCAAGGCATGCAGCAGCGTATCGTCCCCGTTAAAGCCCCACAGCTTTTCGAGCGTTGCCGCGTTGGACCACAGGTTCATCTGGGTCATCATCGCCCCCTTGGGCTTGCCTGTTGTGCCCGAGGTATAAAGAATGGCCGCCAGTGCGTCATCATCACAGGCAACCGGGGCGAAGTCCGATGATTGCGATGCCGCCCCATCCATCAAGCTGCCCTCGGATTCCATGCCCAAAGTCAGAACATGCGCGACGCCCTGCTCGTTCGCGATGGCCTTGACCTCATCCTCACGATGGGGCTGGCACACGAAGATCACCGGCGATGCGTTATCCATGAAATAGGCAAGCTCACCCGCCTGATAAGCGGTATTCAGCGGCAGATACACAAGACCCCCACGAATGCAGCCAAGATAAAGAAACAGTGCTTCGGGGGATTTATCGACCTGGACAGCAACCCTGTCGCCCTTTTTCGCACCAAGCGACGTCAGAAGACCGGCAATCTGGGCAGATGCTGTTTCTGCATCACCATAGCTATAGGTTTTGCCACCGGGCGTCTCGATCAGCACCGAAGACAGGTCTGATGGAAACCGGTCACGGATACGCATGAAAAGGCTGTTGGTCACTATACTGCTTCCCCAAGAAATCGTTCTGACCGGCAGGTCTCCCTGCCGGTCATTCGTGCGGGCAGCATAGTGCAATCAACCATTATAGGTAAACAAGTACCTTTTTACCGCAATGATCAATTTTATCGGTTTTTCGCAACGCCCTTGTGTTTACGCCCTAGTCCATCGCGACCGACGGAAACTCACCGTCGATATAAGGGAACGCTTCGCCAACCGTTACCTGCACCTCGGGATGGAACCCGTTGAAATGTGTGGCAAGCGCATTGCTATAGGCGCCGATATGACCAAACTCGATCCAGTCACCTTCGCGAATGTCGGCAGGTAAGGTCACAGTTGCCGGCAAGACATCCATATTGTCGCAGGTCGGCCCATAGATCGTGAAGTCGAGCGTTTCATGCGGATCAAAATCGCCATCAATGCGCATCGGGCGCACCGGATAACGCAATTGCCCGGTTACTGTCTCCGAAAGGCTGCCATAAACACCATCATTGATGAACAGGGTATCTTCCTTGCGCAGATGCACCTGCGTGATCAGGGAAATACCACTGGAAACCAACGCCCTGCCCGGTTCGCACATATAAGTCGTGTCGGGCATATCTAGCCAGCGGATGCAATCCTTGATCTCGTCCATGAACTCGTCAAGGCTAGCCCCGCGCTGGTTCATATACTGACCGGGGAAACCGCCCCCAACGTCAATATGCTTGACCTTAACCCCCGAGAAATCGACGACCTGACGGATAAGTTCGACCGCGATTCGGTAACCGGTTGGCGTGGTGCACTGCGACCCGACATGGAAACACAGACCAGCGTGATAGCCGTATTCGTCGACTTTCTTCAGAAGCTCGGCTGCCACCATCGGACGCGCACCAAACTTGGCGGAAAGGTTATAGGTCGCACCAGCTGGCGGGGTCGCAAGACGCACATGGATAACCAGGTTCGTATCGCCCTCGGTCTCCTCGCGGATTTTCTCAAGTTCTTCGATGGTATCAATCACATAGTGATCAATCCCGAACACCCGATAGGCATTACGAATTGCATCACGGCTTTTGACCGGGTGCATGAAATAGGCCTTCATTCCCGGGAATTGGCGGCGCACGATGGAAATCTCTTCTGGCGATGCGGTGTCGAAATGGCGCACCCCGCCTTCATGAAGATATCGCATGACCTCCGGATGCGGGTTGCACTTCACCGCATAAAGGACGTCTCCCGGGAACATTTCGACAAAGCGCTGCGCTGTTTCTCGAAGAATATTGGGTCTTAGGCAATACACCGGATAGGAAGGTTTGAGTTCCTTAACAACATCGAACGTCGTATCGAAATGACGTGGCACAATATACTCCATCGTTTGCGAATATCAGGCGCCCAGACACGTACCGCCGCCGGGCTGGCCTTTTAGCCTGCCAAGGGTAACAGCCCTTTTGCCCCCTGTCATGCGACTTGCATATGCTCTGCACCGATTAGGGTGCTAATTGCGCTTGATATTGGGTCGTCCTGTCGATAATTTGGTAAACCAATACCAAATAACCAATATTGTGCGCCCCACGCGGTTTCCCGCACTCGCACATCAACCTACAGGGAGCCTGAAATGCCCATCGATCCGATCCTTGATCCAACCGTTCTGGCCAAGGAACTGTCTGGCTATCACCTGATCAACGGAAAACTTGTCGCCCCGAAAAACGGCAAGAGCTTTGATGTTCTCAACCCTGCAACGGGCAAGGTCATCGGTCAGGCCGCAGATGGTGACGCCGATGATGTCGCAGCCGCCGTCGCAGCAGCCAAAGCCGCCCAGAAGGATTGGGCAGAACGCCCTGCACGTGAACGCGGCAAGTTGCTGGCCGAATGTGGTCGCATTCTGATGTCCCACTCCGAAGAACTCGGACGTCTGGTTGCCCTGGAATCGGGCAAGGCCCTTCGTACCGAAAGCCGCGTGGAGGCATCTGTTCTGGCCGACATGTTTGTTTTCTTCGGTGGCTTGGCATCCGAACTCAAGGGCGAAACGGTTCCGTTCAACCCGAACATGATGACCCTGACCACCCGCGAAGCCGTGGGCGTCGTCGGTGCGATCATTCCGTGGAACGTGCCCATGATGCTGATGGCCATCAAGGTGGCCCCGGCACTGGTTGCTGGTAACGCGGTCGTCGTCAAATCCGCTGAAGACACCCCGCTTGCTGTTCTGCGCGTTTGTCAGATCATGCAGGAAGTTCTTCCAGCTGGTGTGTTCAACATCCTTTCGGGCTTTGGCCCGTCTTGCGGTGGCCCGCTGGTCGAACACAAGGACGTCAAAAAGGTTTCATTCACCGGATCGGTTGAGACCGGCCGCACGGTGTATCGCGCCGCAGCCGAAAAACTCATTCCGGTCACACTCGAACTCGGTGGCAAGTCGCCGATGATCGTCATGGGTGATGCCGACCTTGATAAGGCGATTGCCGGTGCGATTGGTGGCATGCGCTTCACCCGTCAGGGTCAAAGCTGCACGGCGGCTTCGCGCATGCTGGTGCATGAAAGCCTGCATGACGAATTCGTCAAACGCCTGATTGACAAGGTCAACAGCCTTAAAATGGGCGACCCGCTGGATGAGGAAACCGACATCGGCACGATCATCAACCGCAAACAGTTCGACAAGGTCTGCGGTTATATCGAAACCGGTGAAAAAGAAGGCGCAACCAAAAATGAACTAAGCGCCCTTCCCACTGACAGCGCCCTTTCCGATGGCCTGTTCGTCCGCCCGGTGATCTTTACCGATGTTGATCCAAACGCACGCGTTGCCCGGGAAGAAATTTTTGGTCCGGTCGCCTGTGTCTTCAAGTTCAAAACCTTTGAAGAGGCCCTTGAACTTGCCAATGACAGTGATTTTGGTCTGGCCGCGACCGTCTGGACAACGGATCTTAAAACTGCACTTGTCGCAACCAAACGCCTTGAAGCGGGCTTTGTGCAGGTCAACCAGAACCTCGTGGTGCAACCGAACCTGTCCTATGGCGGCATTAAACTTTCCGGACTTGGCAAGGAAGCATCGCTTGAAAGCATGCTTGAACACTTCACCTACAAGAAGACCGTGATTCTGAACATGGAATAAAGCGCCAACTGGCTGAACACAAAGAACATCAGGGAACCGGGTTGCATGTCACGCAACCCGGTTTTTCTTTTCGCGTACTTGACCTTCCGCGTGCAATCCGCAAAGGTGCGTTTCTCAAACACATCCAAACCCGGAAAGTACATGGCTATGTCTGCAGCTACTGACATCCTCGAATCACACTCCCGCCCGACGCTTCGTGCCGGTGTGATCGCCATGATTATTGGGATTTCCGACCTGCGAATGTGATCCCTGTCATCTGCGGATGACAGGTCCGGTTGATTACCGTTTTTCACCCAACACATGATATTATTGCCACCATACCAGACAGGTGGTGGCCGCAGGAGCATGGAAATTATGACTGTTTCCTATCACGACATTGTTCGCGCATCGGGCTTGCTCGAAGACATCGTCGCGAAAACACCACTGGTAAAATCATTAACGCTTTCAAATATTTGCCAGGCCGAAGTTTATCTTAAACTTGAAAACCAGCAATATACCGCGTCCTTCAAGGAACGTGGCGCATATGTCAAATTGGCAAGCCTGACACCAGAAGAACGCGACAAGGGTGTTATCGCCGTCTCGGCGGGCAACCACGCGCAGGGCGTTGCCTATAACGCCAAGCGTCTTGGCATTCCCGCCACAATCGTAATGCCCAAAAACACCCCCTACACCAAGGTCCACCATACGCGTTCGCACGGTGCCGAAGTCGTTCTGACAGGCAACGTCTTTGCCGAAAGCCTTGAGGCCGCCGGTCGCATCCAGCAGGAACGCGGCCTGACCTTTGTTCACCCCTTTGATGACCCACATATTATCGCAGGCCAGGGCACCGTCGGGCTCGAAATTCTCAATGAAAATACAGACATCGACACCATTGTCGTGCCGATTGGCGGTGGCGGTCTGGCATCCGGTGTTGTCACCGCGATCAAGTCACGACGCCCCGATATCGAAGTCGTGGGGGTTGAGACCAAGCTTTACCCGTCAATGTATGAAGGCATGCACGGCAAAGAATTCACGGGCGGTGGCGTCACCATCGCCGAAGGCATCGCTGTCAAACAGCCCGGCGGCCTGACGCTTGAAATCTGCAAGGAAAAGCTTGATGACGTCGTTCTGGTCGAAGAAAGCTCGATCGAACGATCCATCCAGATGATGATCGAGATCGAGAAAAGCGTTGTCGAAGGTGCCGGTGCAGCCCCGCTCGCAGCCCTGCTGGATCACCCGGATCGCTTCAAGGGCAAGAAAGTCTGTCTGATTGTCAGTGGCGGTAATATCGACACCCGCTTGCTTGCGCAGGTTCTGATGCGTGGAATGGCGCGTGAAGGGCGTCTTGTGCGTGTCCGGATCGAAATTCCGGACGTCCCGGGCGCACTGTCCACCATCAGCGCATTGATCGGCGAAGAAGAGGCAAACATCATTGAAGTCTATCATCAGCGCCATTTCTATGATGTGCCCGCCAAGCAAACCGACGTCGATATGGTGCTTGAAGTCCGCGATACCCGCCATGGTCAGGACGTGATCGACCGCCTCATCAAGGAAGGCTTTGGCGGGCGGTTGCTCGGTAACACCTCGCTCGATTAATCGAGGAAAAGAAAAAGGGCCGCTGGTATGTCACCGCGGCCCTTTTTACTTGTGTGCTTCAACGTAGAATTAATCGCCCAAGGCGCGATAACGGCCGCCATAATAAAGCAATGGTGCCCCCGTTTCGCCCATCACCAATTCGCGCACATGGCCAACGATGATGCTGTGATCGCCGCCTTCATGCAGTGCGTGGCGCTCACAGGTAAAAGCAGCAACACTACCGGTCAGGCGCGGCATACCAAGGCTGTCATCCTCATAGGCGACCTTTTCCCAGCCATCCTGACCGGGTGCAGAAAACAGCTCGGAAACCTGTTTCTGGTCCTGGCTCAGGATGTTGATGCAGAAACGTGTCGCATCCCCGGTGAACAGCGCATGCGTTGCTGCACGATGATCAACCGAAAACAAGACCAAAGCTGGCTCAAGCGATACCGAGGCAAAGCTGTTGATGGTGATTCCCGCTTTTGCGCCGTCGGCGGTACGGGTCGTAACAACGGCCACACCAGTTGTGAACTGGCCAAGGCAGTCGCGAAAATCACGCGGAGAGAAAGACATATTTAAGAATGCTCTTATATACAAATTCGGATGGTGTACGCACCCATCTGCAGGGCTTGGGGAAAATGGCGTCTAATCACCGCGCTGTCAAACCTAACTCGCTGCTAATTTAAACGCGATGTTAACAAGATTAAAACTTAATAAGAGCATATAGATACCAGAAACGTGATCTGCACGGGCGCAGACACCATATATTTCAATGAGCTTTGGGTAACGGTTCAGGTGTCTTGCTTGGGGTAGCGGAGTAGAAAACAGAATGTTCTTGATAATCGGTTATATCGTGGTAATCGGCTCTGTCCTCGGTGGTTATCTACCGCACGGGGAATTTGGCATTCTTGTCCAGCCGCTTGAAGTCCTGATCATTTTCGGGGCCGCCTTCGGTGCTTATTTGACGGCCAACCCGTTGGGTATTGTCAAAAGATCTTTCACCTACACGCTGCGTGCCATGAAAGGCCCCAAGAAAAAGGCCGCTTATCAGGAGCTCCTGATTTGCCTGTATGCGGTTTTTCGCTTGGCAAAGTCCAAAGGTGACCTTGCGCTTGAAAGCCACGTCGAGAATCCGGAAAGCTCAAACCTTTTTTCCAATTTCCCGATGCTGATGAAAGACCATCACGCGTTGGAATTCATGTGTGATTATCTCCGTCTGCTCACCCTTGGCACAACCAATGCCTATGAACTTGAAGCAGTCATGGATCAGGAACTGGAGGCCCATCACGAGGAAGAGCACGCTGTTGCTGCCGCAGTTCAGACAGCTGGCGATGGCCTTCCTGCACTCGGTATTGTGGCCGCGGTTCTTGGCGTGATTGTCACCATGAGTTCGGTTACTGAACCGCCAGAAATCCTTGGTGGGCTGATTGCAGCCGCCCTTGTTGGTACTTTCCTTGGTATTCTCGGCGCATATGGCTTTGTGGGTCCGACAGCATCGATCATCAAAAACACTGTTGAAACCGACGCCAAGTACTACAACTGCATCAAGGCGGCACTGATTGGTCATATGCAGGGCTACGCACCGCAAGTTTCTGTCGAATTTGCGCGCAAAACCCTGCCACACGACCTCCGTCCGAACTTCAAGGAACTTGACGAAGCCTTGCAAGACGCACCGTCCGTCTGATTTCAGTGAACGCCAAGGCCTAGGGAACCCATGACGCATGCCTGATATCGTCATCAAGAAAGTAAAGAAAGGTGGCCACGGCCACCATGGCGGCGCCTGGAAGGTCGCCTATGCTGACTTCGTGACGGCAATGATGGCGTTTTTCCTGTTGCTTTGGCTGCTTTCAAGCGCGACGGAAGAACAGCTGCAGGGCGTGTCGATGTATTTCACGCCGGAAACAATCTCTCAAAATGAATCCGGCTCTGGCGGTTTGCTGGGCGGGACCAGCCTTGCCGAAGAAGGCGCTCTGCGTTCTGAATTCGGAGCACCTACCGTCAGCATGGATATCCCACCGGTTCAAACGCCCGAAGAACGCGAAGCCATTCGGGTCGCGCAGATGGAAGAACAGGAATTCAACGAGGCCCAGGAAGAACTCCTTAAGGCGATTGAAGCTAACGAAGAACTTCAGGGACTTGAAAAGAACATTCGCATCGAAAACACCGATGAAGGTTTGCGCATCCAGATCCTTGACGAAGATGGCACTGCCATGTTCCCGAGCGGCAGTGCCGCCATGGCTGAACATACGCGCCTTTTGCTGCAACAGGTCGCAGGCGTGATCGAAAACATGCCTCAGGATGTCTCAATCGAAGGCCATACCGATGCTGTGCCGTTCAATCGCACAGATGGGTATTCCAACTGGGAACTGTCGGCAGACCGCGCGCTGGCAACACGGCGGGCACTTGAAGGTTTGGGTCTTGATACAGCTCGGTTTGCCAAGGTAGCCGGCCTGTCTGACACCGATCCGCTATTGCCCGAAGCACCGGAAAATGAAAGCAACCGCCGTATCAGCATTACTTTGCTGCGCGGGACTGGTGAACGTACAGCCACGGAAGGCGAAGCAACAGACAATCAGTCTGCACCGGCCAGCGCACCCCCCGCAGCCCCGGCCGATCAACCGGCACAAGGCGAAACAAAGCGTCGCCCGACATTCTCGGTTCCTGCACAGCAGTGATTTCGGACAACGCTTCAGAATTCAGTGCCCTTTTGAACGTCAGGCCTTTAAACTGTCATAAACAGCACCTAATCTCATAGAGTAGCTTTCTTTGATATGACCGGAACTGATCGGACGAAATGACAGTTAACCAGCGGCGCCTGACACAGCATTATTTCATGACCGCACCGATGCCGTGCCCCTACCTGCCCGGCCGCTTCGAACGCAAGCTGGTTACCGAACTGCGTGGCCCGGAAGCCAACAATGTCCATGATCTGCTGTCGCGCTCAGGTTTTCGCCGCAGTCATTCCATTGCGTATCTTCCGGCCTGTAGTGATTGCAACGCGTGTGTGCCGGTACGGGTATGCTGTGACGGGTTTAAGCTCGGCCGATCATTTCGCCGCATAAACAATAGAAATAGCGATCTTGTCCGCACGGTGATGCCACCGACCGCAACACAAGAGCAATATCAGCTCTTTAGCACCTATCAGGATGCCCGCCACGGTAATGGCGACATGGCGCGGATGGATGCACGTGATTACCGCGCAATGATCGAAGACAGTACTGTAGACAGCTCGATTTTTGAGTATCGCCGCAAGGATGACAGCCTGATTGCCGTCGCTTTGGTCGACACGTTGGCCGACGGCTTGTCGGCGGTTTACAGCTTTTTCGATCCGGCAGAAGACCGTCGCGGACTGGGCACCTACATCATTCTTGATCTGATCAATGAAGCCAAAATGCTATCGCTTCCGCATATCTACCTTGGCTACTGGATCGAAGAGTGTCGCAAGATGTCCTATAAAATGCGCTTCCAGCCGCTTGAAGGTTTCCAGGACGGTCAGTGGGTCTCAATGGCAGATAAAGACGCGGACAGCCAGTCCGATCAATAACGCCATTGCCCTCTACAATCTGGACACCCCTCCTTATTAGACTAAAGTCCTACGCAACCACTCGATCCCCGGTTGCCTACCCTTGCAGACGCATATAAGCTGCGGTTCATAGCCGATTGAACGGCTTTTACTGATAAATCATGAGCTTGCATCTTTGGGAGGTTGTAACCAATGAAACGTCGTCAATTTCTTTCCGGCGCTGCTGTAGCAGGTGCGACTGCTGCTGCCGCGTCAACTTTCGCCAAACCGGCAATTGCCCAGGACGTCCGTGAGTGGCGCCTTGTCACCACCTGGCCGAAAAACTTCCCGGGCCTTGGCACCGGTGCGAACCTTCTTGCCGAATACATCACCAAGGCATCCGAAGGTCGTCTGAAAGTGACCGTTTTCGGCGCTGGTGAAATTGTTCCGGCATTCGAAGCCATCGACGCTGTCGGCAGCGGGACTGTCGAAATGGGTCACGGCGCGCCGTACTACTGGAAGGGCAAGGTTGATGCGACCCAGTATATCGCAGCAATGCCGTTCGGCCTGAACGCACAGGAACAGAATGCATGGTTCCAGTGGGGTGGCGGTCAGGAACTGGCCGACAAGGTCTATGCAGAACTGAACTGTAAGTTCTTCCCGTCGGGCAACACCGGCACCCAGATGGGCGGCTGGTTCAACAAGGAAATGAACACCATTGACGACTATAAAGGTCTGAAAATGCGTATTCCGGGCCTTGGTGGCGAAGTTGTCAAAGCCGCTGGCGCCAACGTTGTGAACCTTCCGGGTGGTGAAATTCCGCCGGCACTGCAGTCGGGCGCAATTGACGCGACCGAATGGGTTGGCCCGTACAACGATCTGGCGTTCGGCCTGTATAAATCGGCGAAATACTACTACTACCCGGGTTGGCACGAGCCGGCGACTGTTCTTGACAACTTCATCAATCTGGATGCATGGAATGCACTTCCGGATGATCTCAAGGCAATCGTCGAGCAGGCAAACCGCGCGGTGAACCAGATGGTTCTGTCTGAATTCACCGCCCGTAACGTTCAGGCGCTTGATACCCTGCGTAACAAGCACGGCGTTGATGTTCGTCCGTTTTCTGACGACATTCTCACCAACCTGGGCAAACTGTCCGGTGAAGTCCTGCGTGACCTCGTTGCTTCGAACCCGCTGTCACAGGAAGTGTTCGAAAGCCTCATCGCATTCCGTACCCAGTCGATCGCATGGTCGAAATTCTCGGAATCGGCATTCGCACAGGCACGTATCCTGCCGTTCAAATACTAAGTTCTCCGATACCGGAAAACGACAAAGGGCTGGCATCTGCCAGCCCTTTTTATTTGCCCTGCCCTGACACGCCACAAGGTCGTCAGACATAAAAAAGGCACCCGTCCGGGTGCCTTTTTCTTCGAAAGTATGTGTGCGTTCGGCTTAGAACAGAATGCTTGGCAGCCAGGTCGCCAGCCACGGGAAGGCTGCAACAAGACACAGGCCCAGCATCTGAATGACCACGAACGGAATGATACCGCGATAGATATCAAGCGTCTTGATCGCCGCCGGGGCGACACCGCGCAGATAGAACAGCGCGAAGCCAAATGGCGGCGTCAGGAAGCTGGTCTGCAGGTTGATCGCAATCATCACACCCAGCCAAACCGGATCGATATCAAGCTTCAGCAGGATCGGGCCGACAATCGGGATTACGACAAACACGATCTCGATGAAATCAAGGAAGAAGCCCATGAAGAACATAAGCAACATCACGACCAGCATCGCACTGAAGACACCACCCGGAAGGTTGTGCAGCAATTCCTCGACCAGATGATCACCACCCAGACCACGGAACACCAGCGAGAACACCGATGCACCAAGCAGGATGACAAACACCATCGCACTGACTTGAACGGTCTGGCGCACAACATGGCGCATCACAGCCATATCAAGACGCTTATAGAACGCAGCCAGAATGGTCGCACCTACGGAACCAAAGGCCGCTGATTCTGTCGGGGTCGCAATACCGGTCAGGATCGAGCCAAGAACCGCAACAATCAGCAAAGCCGGCGGCAGCAAGGCGCGCAGAACTTCGCCCCAAAGACCTTCGGGACGTTTGCCTTCAACGAGTGCCGGGGCGGATTCAGGATCGATCAATGATTTGATGATGATCCAGCCGATATAAAGCCCGACAAGCATCAGGCCCGGAATGAATGCACCCGCAAACAGATCCATCACCGAAATCGGTTCCGGTGCCCAGTTGCCCAGCGAACGCTGCGCTTCGGCATAAGCCCCCTGCAGGATATCCCCCAGCAGAACCAGAACGATGGATGGCGGAATGATCTGACCAAGGGTACCCGATGCACAGATCACACCGGTCGAAAGTTTCGGATCATATCCGGCTTTCTGCATCGCTGGCAGACTGAGCAAGCCCATGGTGACAACCGTCGCACCAACGATACCGGTCGATGCCGCCAGCAACATGCCAACAATAACAACCGAGATACCAAGGCCGCCGCGCATGGTGCCAAACAGCATGCCCATGGTGGTCAGGAGCTTCTCGGCGATCCGAGCACGTTCGAGCATCACCCCCATGAACACAAACAGCGGGATCGCAACGTAAAGCTCGTTGGTCATCACACCGAAATAGCGTGACGGCAAAGAGCCAAGAAGCGGCATATCAAACACGCCCATCGAATTACCGATAAGCGCAAAAGCAAGACCGGTGCCCGCAAGCGAGAAGGCAACCGGAAAACCAAGAAGAAGCACGCCGCACGCAACGGCGAACATTACCAGGCTAAGAATTTCCCCCGACATCAGACGCCCTCGTGCTCTTCTTCTTGAATTTCAAACTCTTTGTGACCCGCCAGTACCAGAATGCTGCGTGCCGCAAGCGACAACCCCTGAAGCAGCATCAGGACACAAAAGATCAGGATCACTGATTTATACAGGAACAATCCCGGAAGCCCGCCCGTTTCGTGTGAGCCTTCCAGGCGATGCCAGCTCGTGGCAACATAAGGGTAACTGTACATCAACATCATGATGATGACCGGTGCCAGAAGGAAAAGGGATCCAAAAAGATCAACCCATGCCTTGTAGCGTGCCGAAGCCGGACGATAGAACACGTCAACACGGACATGACCACCATGCAGTAGCGTATAGCCGGCGCCTACCATGAACATGATGCCATACAGCCACATGTAGCTTTCCTGCATCGACACCCAGCCAATCGAGAAGCCGTAACGCAATGTGGCCACCAAGAACGTGATCACGACCATCGGGATCACCAGCCAGGCCACTCCGCGTCCGATCCAGTCATTAAGACTGTCGATCACGCGGACGAAATTTCCGAGAAATCTCACTTTTCACTCCCAAGCCCTTTTTGAATCTCACAGGAAAATTGCGGGCATCCTGCTTAACAGGTTGGGAAGTTACATATTAACCATCCAAAACGCTATATCTTTTGCACCGAATTGCGGCCATTTCTGCCGGGAAATGTAACAAATGTTCGGTACTGCATCATTTTTCGCCACCCGCGCAAAGAAAAAGCCGGATGGCGTCACACCATCCGGCTTTCTTAAACGTCTTTCATCGGCCGTTATTCGAACTTGTTGGACCGCGGGAAGCCGTTTGGCGGCAAGCGCCCTGCCCCTGCACGTTTGCCGATCCATTCAGTGAGTTCGGTCACAGTTCGCGTACGCCCTTCACTGCCACCCATGGTCCAGCTCAGACCGTCTTCAAGGTTAAACAGCATCAAGTCCGATAGGCCACCCTGGCGATATTTCTGCAGGATTACACCACGCCCACGGGTCATTTCCGGGATTTCCGAAACCGGATAAATCAGAAGCTTTCGGTTATCGCCCAGAACAGCCACGTGATCGCATTCGACCGGCTCGAAAATCTTGGCGACCTCACCAGTGCCAAGGTTAAGGACCTGTTTGCCGTTCTTGGTCTGCGCAACCACCTCTTTCTCGGCCACCTGGAAGCCGCGTCCGCCGGAACTTGCCACCAGCAGATTACGTCCGTCCTTGTGAACGACCATCGAAACGATGTCATGCTCCTGCGGCAGATCAATCGAAAGACGGATTGGCTCACCATGTCCGCGACCGCCCGGCAGCTTGTCACACGACATGGTATAACAACGCCCGGCTGTCGACAGGATCAAAAGCTTGTCCGTGGTAAAGGCCTTCAATGCAAAGCGATGCTCGTCACCATCCTTGAATTTAAGGTCGCTGACATCTGCAACATGACCCTTCAACGCACGCACCCAGCCCATTTTCGAACAGATCACCGTAATCGGTTCACGTTCAATCAGGGCTTCAAGTGGCACTTCAATTTCTTCTGGCGCATCGCCAATTTCGGTGCGGCGCTTGCCAATGGCTGTTTTCTTGCCAAAGTTTTCGCGCATGACCTCAATCTCGTCACGGATCTTTTCCCAACGCATGCTCTCGCTGGCAAGGAGCGCTTCAAGCCCTTGTTTTTCCTCGGTCAGCTTGGCGTGCTCGTTTTTGATTTCCATCTCTTCAAGCTTGCGCAAAGACCGCAGACGCATGTTAAGGATTGCATCGGCCTGCACTTCGGTCAGATCGAAGGCCTTCATCAATGCGTTTTTCGGCTCATCCTCATAACGGATGATACGGATCACTTCATCCAGGTTGAGATAGGCAACAAGATAGCCTTCCAACACTTCAAGACGATGATTGATCTTGGCCAGCCGATGGTTGGAACGACGGATCAGGACTTCCTGACGGTGTGCAAGGAACGCACGCAAAACTTCACGCAGGTTCATGACCCGCGGGGTGTTATCCGCATCCAGAACGTTCATGTTCAGACCAAACCGGATTTCCAGTTCGGTATTTTTGAACAGCATTTCCATCAGGTGTTCCGGCTCGACCGCGCGGGTACGCGGTTCCAGAACCAGGCGGATCTCATCGGTCGATTCATCGCGGACATCGTTCAGAAGCGGCAATTTCTTAGCCACCATCAGATCGGCGATGCGTTCAACCAGCTTGGCTTTTTGTACCTGATAGGGAATTTCGGTGATCACGACCTGATACAGACCGTGGCTCAGTTTTTCGACTTCCCATTTGGCCCGCAGACGGAAGGATCCGCGGCCCGTGGCATAGGCTTCCAGAATATTTTCGCGTGGCTCTACCAGAACACCACCGGTCGGGAAATCCGGGCCCGGCACACAACGGGCAAGCTGTGCAATGGATGTTTCCGGGTCATCAATCAGCTTGATCAGACCCGCACACAATTCGCCAACGTTATGGGGCGGAATATTGGTCGCCATACCCACGGCAATACCGGCCGCACCATTGGCCAAAAGGTTCGGAAAGGCCGCCGGCATGACAACCGGTTCCTGCTCCTCGCCATCATAGGTCGGTCGGAAATCAACCGCGTCCTCGTCAAGGCCATCCATCAGGGCGGCTGCAATTGCGGTCATGCGCGCTTCGGTGTAACGCATTGCGGCCGCATTATCACCATCAATGTTACCGAAGTTGCCCTGACCGTCGACCAGCGGGTAACGCACCGCGAAATCCTGCGCCAAACGAACAAGCGCGTCATAAACCGACTGATCACCATGCGGGTGATATTTACCGATCACGTCA
>NZ_DBGS01000127.1:0-3846 GCF_002295455.1 Thalassospira sp. UBA848
ATCGACCATGCCGCATAAATCCAACCCCGTGCAGGCGGAAATGCTGGTGACATTTGCGCGGTTCAATGCCGGACAGCTTGGCACTTTTGCCCAGTCGCAAATCCACGAACATGAACGAAGCGGTGCAAGCTGGCTTCTAGAATGGTTGACCTTGCCGCAGATCATTACTGCTACCGGGGCGGCCCTTGCTCAGGCGGTGGATATGGTGCCTGATCTTAAAATCAATTCGGATCGGATGGTGCAAAATCTTGAACTGTCGCGCGGTGCGATGCTGGCAGAGGCCGCAACATTTGCATTGGCAGACCACCTTGGCCGCGATGCGGCCGACAAATTGGTGAAAGATGCCATTGCCAAGTCAGCAGAAAATGCATCGAACCTGTTTGATGAATTGCCAAAACTGACCGACGCCCCGGTGGATTGGGCATATATCCGTAATCCGGTAAACTATGTCGGACAGGCGGATGTGTCTATTGATCGCGTCTTGGGAGCCACCAAGCGCGGCTTGCGGGAATAGGAAAAAGGCTGCCCCAACGGCAGCCTTTTTAATGTGCGATGCTATGATGTGGTTTAACGCGGTGCGCGCAGGCGCTTTTCAACTGCGTAATTGTGAATGGGCACACCAGAAACTTCGAAGTCGCGGCGCTCGACAACGCTAAAGTCCTGTTTGAGCAGGAAGGATTTTGCAAGTTCGCTCGCCTCTGAATACAGCTTGCCGATATCCTGTTCGCGTGCCTTCGCTTCAAGGACGTCATACAGGGTCTTGGCGACACCTGTACCGGCAACATCTGGCAGCGCATAGAGAAAGCCGATATGACCATCTGCCTCGACATCGCCGAAGGCAACGGCGCGGTCATTGGCATCCACAGCAACAAGGGCAACACGCCCGTCATTCATGATTTCGGCAAAGCGTTCGGCACTGGGCAGAAGTTTTGCCCATACGGCGACCTGTTCGGGGTTATACGCCCGTGGTCCGATTTCTGTGACCGCACGTCTGTATATCTCGACCAGTGCGTCGGCGTCGCTGTCCGTGAAGGAACGGATGGTGGTCATTTCTGTGCGCCCCACGCGGTGTCAAAGAACTGATATTCAAGATCGGTCGCACGCGCGAAATAAGACAGACATTCCGAACGTTCCTGTTCGGATAGCACCGGTCCTGCTTTATCAAGCTGCGTATTGAGATAGGCCACCACACTTTCGAAATAATCGCCGATATGCAGATCAATCCATTCTGCGTACCAGAAATCATCCGGCCGTTTGGCAATGGCCTTATTGACCCGATCTGCCCAGCCAAGATAGGTGCCTTCGGCAACCGCCAGTACGGCCAGCATATTGGCGTAACGATTGCTGTCGGTGGCATCTTTCATAAGTTGTTTGAAGGACGCCGTTGCCGGCCAGTCTGGCATGTTTTCACGTGCATCATCAGATACACCAAGCGCGGCAAAGGATCGTTCGAAATAGGTGTTTTCTTCGCCCGTGACCAATGCAAGGAACTGACAGCCGGGGATGCGGTCCTTTAATTTGGGCGCGCGTGACACAGCCGCCGCCAACAAGGCAACAAACCGATCAATAAATCGGTGATCCTGAATAAGATAGTTTTCAAGATTGGCCTTGGGCAGGGCACCGTTGCCCCAAGCATCGGTAAAGGGATGATGGGTTACCGCGTGCCATTGATCTGCACATGATGCCTTGAGCCAGTCTGAAAACGCACCATTCGGGTTGGATTGGCGCCATGACGGAAAATCCGGGATGGCCGTTAAGGGTTCACTCATGTCGGTACGTTTCCTGAGGGACTTGATAACGTTTGGATTTTGAACTTTTGGCACGGTCGCAAACGTTGGGCAAGGCTGGAAATACGGCATCTACCAAAGTGCCGATCTTTGTTTGGATGTGATTGATAAGGGTCAAAGTTATCTATTGAATTATAATGTTATAAACCAACTCATCAGAGCTTTCCCCAAGGAGGAAATTATGGCGAATGTAGGTTTGGTTGATCGTATCTTGCGCGCATGCATTGGCGTTGTTTTGCTGGCTTTGCCGTTTGTCATGGCCAAGCCCGAAGATGGCAGCATGGCATTTGGGCCATATGCGTGGGTGATCCTGGCGGCAGGTGTTGTGATGCTTGTGACAGCGGCCTTGCGTTTTTGCCCGCTGTACAAGTTGTTTGGGTTGCGGACCTGCCCGCTTTCCAAATAACGCCATTGACGGCGTTTGGAACCGGAATATTCCGTTCGATCTGTTGTTGCGTGAACGTTATGCTGGCATCCGCAAATCTCTGCGGTATGCTTAGGCCGTGAACCTAGGAACGTGCTGTAAAAGCCCGATCAACCGGGCGCGGCGACCAGCAACGACGAACGGAATTGAAATGAAACGCCTGAGTGATGAACTGACTGTATCCCCGCAAATGCCGCTTGAGGCAATTGACGAAATTGCCAAGGCCGGGTTCAAGACCATCATCTGCAACCGACCGGACGGTGAAGACCCGGGACAACCGTCATTCTCTGAAATTGCCGCCAAGGCCGAAGCCGTCGGTATCAAGGCGATCTTCCAGCCGGTTGCAAGTGGCAATGTGTCGGATGCGGATGCCGATGCCTTTGCTGCCAATCTGGCGTCGGCCCCGAAGCCGATCTTTGCCTACTGCCGAAGTGGTACACGCTGCACCATCCTTTGGTCGCTGGCCAACGCCGGGCAAATGCCGGCAGGTGATATCATCAAGGCCGCGGCAGAGGCCGGGTACGACATGGCACCACTTGCGCCGCGGATTGCTGCGCGCGGCTAACGCGCCCGGACTTGCAAGCTATGCGGTGCCTTGCTGTGCAAAAAACGCAGTGAGCACCGCATAAATTGCACTATTCCTTTTGTGCGTTTCATGACGATATATCCGCGTATGCTGTTTTGGCATGCTCAAATCAAGTGATTGCGCGATGACGTCAAACGCCTCCCAACTTCATGACTTCCAATTTCGCCCCGCCCGGACCGGTGATCTGGATGCGCTGTGCGATATTGAAAACCGGTCTTTTGCGATTGACCGTCTGAACAGGCGTGCCTTCAAGCGTTTCGTTGGCAGTGAAACCGCACGGTTGATCGTGGCGGAAAATGCCAATGATGCGGGCATTGCTGGCTATGTGCTGGTGATTTTTCGTCGCAACGTGGCGCTTGCGCGCCTGTATTCCATGGCGGTGTCACCCGATCTGCGGGGGCGGGGAATTGGTGGCTCACTGATCGCGCAGGCAGAAGAGATCAGTCTCGATTTCGGTGCCCCGATCCTGCGCCTTGAGGTCAGCCAGAAAAATCCGGAAGCGATCCGTTTGTTTGCGGCAAATGGTTATCGCGAATTTGACCTTTATCCGGATTATTATCCCGACCACAGCAATGCGCTTCGTATGGAAAAGGTTTTGGTGCCAAACGCCATGCGCTTGCCGTCACCCATTCATTTCTATCACCAGACCCTGCCTTTTACCTGTGGTCCGGCGGCCCTGATGATGGCGATGAATGCGCTTGATCACGATGTCGAACTTGATCGTAATCTTGAAATCGCGTTGTGGCGCGAAGCCACGACGATATTCATGACATCCGGTCATGGCGGCTGTGGTCCGCTTGGGCTGGCGTTGGCGGCGCATAAGCGCGATTTTGACGCCGAAGTGCTTAGCAGTCGTGATGGCCCGTTATTTGTTGATACCGTGCGCAAGCCGCAAAACCGCGAAGTTGTTGAACTGGTGCATTATGACTTTGCCCGTCAGGCACTTGATGCCGGCATTTCGGTCACAACCGGTCCGTTCGGCATTGCCGAGATCGAAGAGCGCACCAAACAGGGTAAAATGGCGTTGGTCCTGATCAGCCAATACCGCA
>NZ_DBGS01000048.1:0-7523 GCF_002295455.1 Thalassospira sp. UBA848
GTCGGTGCCTCAACGTGGGCATCGGGCAGCCAGGTATGGACCGGCCACATCGGCACCTTGACGGCGAACGATGCAAAGAAGGCCAGCCACAGCCAGAGCTGCATATTATAGTCGAAGCCGTATTCCATCAGGGTCGGGATATCGGTGGTGCCCGCTTCGAAATACATCGCAAGCAGTGCCACCAGCATCAGGACCGAACCAAGAAGGGTGTAGAGGAACAGCTTGAATGCCGCATAGACGCGACGCTGACCACCCCAGACGCCGATGATAATGAACATCGGGATCAGGACGCCTTCGAAGAACAGATAGAACAGCAGACCGTCAAGGGCGCTGAACATGCCGACCATCATCGTTTCAAGAACGAGGAAGGCGATCATGTATTCCTTCACGCGCTTCTGGATTGCTTCCCAGGCCGACAGAATACAAATCGGTGTGAGGAAGGTCGCAAGCAGGACGAAGAGAACGGAAATACCGTCAACGCCCATGTGATAGGAAATGTTCAGACCCGGCATCCAGTCCGCCTGCTCGACAAACTGGAAATCTGCGGTCGTTGCATCGAAGTTCACCCACAGCATCAAGGATACGAGGAACGTGAACCCCGAGGTCCAAAGCGCAACCCAACGGGAATTGCGGGCAACAGTCGCCTCTTCACCGTTGATCAGCAGCAGCAGGGCTGCACCGACCAGCGGCAGGAAAGTGACGATCGAAAGAATTGGCCAATCACTCATCGCCCGTTAACCCATCTTCCAAATTGTGTAGGAGACCAGCGCCGCAATGCCGATCAGCATCGCAAATGCATAGTGATAGACGAAACCACTCTGAATGGCGCTGACGCGACGTGCGATGTTACGGCAAACGGCTGCAACACCATCCGGACCGCAACCATCAATGACGGCACCATCCCCTGATTTCCAGAAGCCATAGCCCAAAGCAAAGGCCGGCTTGACGAAAATCTTGTCATAGAGTTCGTCGAAGTACCATTTGTTCAGCGCGAAGCGGTAAACACCGTTGAAGGTGTTGGCCAGCGTGCGCGGAAGCGTCGGTACCAGCTTGTACATGACAATCGCAAGTGACAGACCGGTCAGCATCGCAACGAACGGTGCCCAAACGACCCAACCCGGGACGTGGTGTGCGTTCTCAAGTGCGTTGTGGCCTTCTGCCATGAAGATTGCGCCATTCCAGAAGGACAGCATTTCCTCATAATCACCGACACCGAACCAATCCGATGCAAACCAACCAGCGAAGATCGCACCAACGGTCAGGAACAGGAGCGGACCCGTCATGACTGCAGGGCTTTCATGCACGTGTGCCATGGTGCGTTCATCCGCACGCGGTGCGCCGAAGAAGGTCAGGAAGATCAGACGCCAGCTATAGAACGAGGTCATCAGAGCAGCAAGGATACCTGCCCAGAAGGCGTACAAACCAACACCGGTATGTGCGGCATAGGCGCTTTCAAGGATCAAGTCCTTGGAATAGTAGCCCGCGAAGCCCGGAACACCTGTAATCGCCAGCGTACCAATCACCATGACAGCGAAGGTCAGCGGAACCATTTTGGCAATACCGCCCATCTTGCGCATATCCTGTTCATCAGACATGGCGTGGATGACCGAACCGGCACCAAGGAACAGAAGCGCCTTGAAGAAACCGTGCGTCATCAGGTGGAAGACACCTGCCGAATAAGCCGACACGCCGCAAGCAAAGAACATGTAGCCCAGCTGCGAGCAGGTCGAATAGGCAATGACGCGTTTGATGTCGTTCTGAACACAGCCAATGGTCGCTGCGAAGAACGCAGTCGAGGCACCAACGATGGTCACGATCATCAGGGTGGTTTCAGCATATTCAAAGATCGGCGACAGACGCGCGACCATGAACACACCAGCCGTCACCATGGTTGCCGCGTGAATAAGTGCGGAAACCGGGGTCGGGCCTTCCATTGCATCGGGAAGCCAGGTGTGAAGACCAAGCTGTGCCGATTTACCCATCGCGCCGATGAACAGCAGGAAGCAGGTAATCTCAAGTGCGGAGAACTCATGTCCCAGGAACATCAGCGTTGCGCCAGCGACTTCTTCGGCATTGCCAAAGATGACGTCGAACTGAACACTGTCGAACAGGACATAGACCGCAAAGATACCAAGGGCAAAGCCGAAGTCACCGACACGGTTGACGATGAAGGCTTTCATCGCAGCAGCCGATGCAGAAGGCTTGGAATACCAGAAACCGATCAGAAGATACGACGCCAGACCAACGCCCTCCCAGCCGAAGAACAGCTGGATCAGGTTGTCGGCGGTAATCAGCATCAGCATCGCAAAGGTGAACAGGCTCAGATACGCCATGAAGCGCGGCTTGTCCGGGTCATGCGACATATAGCCGATCGAATAGATGTGAACCATCGAGGACACGCCGGTCACAACGATCAGCATCACACAGGTCAGCGTATCAATACGCAGCGACCAGGACGCATCAAAGCTGCCCGATGAAATCCAGGTAAACAGTTCGATCACAACCGGGTTGCCACCCAGGGCAACATCGACAAAGGCAAAGATCGAGATCACAAACGCAATCACGACACCGGCAACGGTGACCAGCTGAGCCACGCGATCAGCCGAGGACGCACCATGATGGTGATGACCATGGCTGTCATGCGGGGCCTGCTTCGCGGTCGACATGGCGCCGACCAGCGTAATGGTCCCGGCAAGGACTGCCGCGATCAGGGGCAGGAATACAATCAACGGATACATATCTGCCTTACCCCTTCATCATGTTGATGTCTTCAACCGCGATGGTGCCGCGGTTACGGAAGTAAACGACCAGGATCGCCAGACCAATTGCCGCTTCAGCCGCAGCAACCGTCAGAACGAAGATGGTAAAGACCTGTCCGACGAGGTCGCCGAGGAACGACGAGAACGCGACCAGATTGATGTTGACCGCCAGCAGCATCAGCTCGATCGACATCATGATGATGATGACGTTCTTGCGGTTCATGAAGATGCCGAAGATCCCGAGTGTGAAAAGGATCGCCGCGACGGTCAGATAATGTGCAAGACCGATTTCCATCAGATCCCCCTTCCGACCGGAACTTTTTTGACTTCAAGCGTATCAGCGCGGTTACGCTTGACCTGCTCGGAGATTTTCTGACGACGGACACCATCACGGTGACGCAGCGTCAGGACAATTGCGCCAATCATCGCAACAAGCAGAACCAGACCAGCCGCCTGGAAGATGTATGCGTAATCGGTGTAGATCAGTTGACCAAGTGCCTCGACGTTGGTCAGCCCTGCCGGTGTCGGCTGCGCGAGAACCGCGACTGCCTCATCCGTCAGGGTCCAGCCAGCGCCAACCAGTGCCAGTTCGACAAACAGAACAACCGCGATCAGAACCCCGATCGGCAGATAGTTCAAAAAGCCCTGACGCATCTCGACAAAGTTAATGTCGAGCATCATGACGACGAACAGGAACAGGACTGCAACCGCGCCGACATAGACGACGACGAGCAGCATGGCGAGAAACTCGGCACCCAGCAGGACGAAAAGTCCGGCTGCGTTAAAGAATGTCAAGATCAGCAACAGTACCGAATGCACCGGGTTGCGAACGGTCACAACCGCAGTCGCGGACAAGACCGCGACGGTAGCAAACAGGTAAAAAGCCAAAGCCTGTACGACCATAAGGTACCCCCTTGGCGAACCGTTGCTGCCCCAATGGCTAACAACGGCCCATGAACTCTCTTTCTAACGATCAGACGCGACACTTACCGATAAGGTGCGTCTGCCTCCAATCGTGCAGCAAGCTCGGCTTCCCAACGCTCGCCGTTTGCCAGCAGCTTGTCCTTGTCATAGAACAGCTCCTCGCGGTTTTCGGTTGCGAACTCGAAGTTCGGACCTTCGACAATGGCATCCACCGGGCAGGCTTCCTCGCAGAAGCCACAGTAAATGCATTTCGTCATATCAATGTCGTAACGCGTGGTACGACGCGAACCGTCATCGCGCGGCTCGACCTCAATGGTGATGGCCTGTGCCGGGCAAATGGCTTCGCAAAGTTTGCAGGCGATGCAACGCTCTTCGCCGTTCGGATAACGGCGCAGCGCATGTTCGCCACGGAAACGCGGGCTCAGCGGACCTTTTTCGTACGGGTAGTTGATCGTCACCTTGGGCTTGAACATGTATTTCAAGGTGAGCGCCATTCCCGAAACGAGTTCCGCGAGCAGGAAGCTCCGGGCCGTCCGATCAATAAATGACATCGTTTACCTCTCTCTTTCCGATGCGCGGCGATCAGGCCGGGACCTTGTCAAAAACAACGAGGAACGTTGCAACCAGCATGACCCAAGCAAACGACAGCGGCAGGAAGATTTTCCAGCCCAGACGCATCAGTTGGTCATAGCGGTAACGCGGGAAGGTTGCACGGACCCACAGGAAGATGAACAGAACAAAGCAGATCTTGAAGATGAACCAGATTGCGCCCGGGATGAATTCAAGGAACGGCAACGGCGCGCTCCAGCCACCCAGGAACAGAATGGCGCACAGGCCACTCATCAGGATCATGTTCGCGTATTCACCCAGGAAGAACAGCGCAAAGGTCATTGCCGAATAGTCGACGTTATAACCCGATACCAGTTCGGCTTCCGCTTCGGGAAGGTCAAACGGTGCGCGGTTGGTTTCGGCCAGAATGGATACGATGAAGACGATGAACATCGGGAAGTGATAAACGAAGTTCCACTCCCAGATACCGCCGACCTGCCCCCGGACAATGTCGCTGAGATTCAGCGACCCGGTTGTCAGCAGGACCGAGATGATGATCAGGCCAATCGAAATCTCATACGAGACCATCTGGGCGCCGGAACGCAGCGCACCAAGGAAGGCGTATTTGGAGTTCGATGCCCAACCGGCCATCACGATACCGTACACACCCAGCGACGAAATCGCGAAGATGTAAAGAATACCGACATTCAGGTCAGCCAGAACCATGCCCTCGTCGAACGGAATAACCGCCCAGGCAATGATCGCCAGAATAAAGGTCAGCATCGGGGCAATGATGAACACGCCCTTGTTCGCGCTGCTCGGAATGATTGTTTCTTTCAGAAACAGCTTCAAACCATCGGCAAGCGGCTGCAGGAGACCAAACGGCCCCACAACGTTCGGGCCCTTACGGAGCTGAATAGCACCGATAACCTTACGCTCGGCGTAGGTCAGATAGGCGACAGCACCCAGCAGCGGCAGGACAATCGCCAGAATTTTGGCGACGATCCAGACGAGCGGTTCAATATATCCGTCCCAAAGAAGTTCCATCGGTCAAACCGTATCTTTTGCGTTTCGTCCCAAAATTGGGACACCCCCTTGCGGGATGAGCGACGATCAGATCGTCGCTCCCCTTACTCAGGCAACCTTCTCGGCAGCCGCATCCTTGACAAAGGCCTCAGTACATTTGGCCATCGTCACCGATGCACGGCTGATCGGGTCGGTCATATAGAAATTGCGAACCGGCGATACGAAGCCATCAGACTTCATGTCACCTGCCTTGCCGAAATCGGTCCATTCTGCTTTGGTCGGAACGTTCAGCGACGCAAAGGTCGGGCTGAGTTCCACCATGCGCTCGCGAACGGCATCGATGTTGTTGTATGGCAGCGTCAGATCGAGCGCACCGGAAAGTGCACGAACAATCGCCCAGTCCTCGCGCGCGTCACCAACCGGGAAGATCGCACGCCAGCCCTGCTGGGCGCGGCCTTCGGTGTTGACATAAGTGCCGTTCTTCTCGGTGTAGGCAGCCCCCGGCAGGATCACGTCGGCTGCCTGTGCACCGGCATCCCCCATCGCACCCTGGTAAATGACAAATGCCTTTTCCAGTTTGCTCATGTCGACTTCGTCGGCACCCAGAAGATAGACAACTTCGATATCGCCGTTGGCAGCGCCATCAAGAATGTCGTTGGTCGCAAGACCGCCCTCACCCGGCACGAAGCCAAGATCAAGGCCACCAACACGCGATGCCGCGGTGTGCAGAACGTTAAAGCCGTTCCATTCACCAGCAACCATGCCATATTTCTCGGCAATAGCGCGGGTTGCAGCGAGGACCGCATCACCGTCTTCACGGCTGAGCGCGCCCATACCGACAATGATCATCGGCTTTTCAGCAGCTTCGAGAACCTTGGCGAACTCGTTCTTGCCATCCAGAATTTCCTGGAGGGTGTCCGGACCAGCACCGAGATAATCGTTCTTGTAGGTCGGGTCCCACTTCTCACCGATGATGCCGACTTTGAAATCGCCAGCCGTCGCCCGCCAGCGCTTGCGCAGGCGGGAATTGATGATCGGCGCTTCTGCACGGACATTGGCACCGACGATAAGGCAGGCATCTGCCTCGTCAATGCCGGCAATGGTGCTGTTGAAGATATAGGAAGCACGCGGGCCACCAATCTTCGAGCCGTCCTGACGGCAATCAAGGTTCGCAGACCCCAGCTTGCCCATCAGGTCTTTCAGCGCGGTCATCGATTCACAATCGACCGTATCACCTGCAAGTGCGGCAATCTTGTTGCCAGCCAGACCGGAAACCTTCGCCTTGATCGCAGCAAATGCCTCGTCCCAGCTTGCCGGCTGGAGTTTGCCATCCTTGCGCACATAAGGACGATCAAGACGCTGACGCTTCAGGCCGTCAATGGCGTAACGGGTTTTGTCGGAAATCCATTCTTCGTTGATGTCTTCGTGGGTGCGCGGCAGAACGCGCATCACTTCGCCCGTACGGGCATCAATACGAATATTGGATCCAACCGCATCCATGACATCGACGCTATCGGTTTTCTTGAGCTCCCACGGACGCGCGGTAAACGCATACGGCTTGGAAGTCAGTGCCCCGACCGGGCAAAGGTCAACCAGGTTGCCCGACAGTTCGGAGTTGATCGACGCTTCGATATACGGTCCGACTTCGGTGTCCTCGCCACGGTAGACAGCACCCATGGTACCGACACCGGCGACTTCTTCGGAGAAGCGAACGCAACGGGTGCAGTGAATGCAACGGGTCATGATCGTTTTGACGATCGGGCCCAGTTCCTTGTCCTTCACGGCACGTTTTTTCTCGGCGTAACGTGAAGAGTCAAAACCATAGGCCATTGCCTGGTCCTGCAGATCACATTCACCACCCTGGTCACAAATCGGGCAATCCAGCGGATGGTTGATCAGCAGGAATTCCATCACGCCATTGCGTGCTTTCTTGACCAGATCGGAATCGGTTTTGATCACCATTCCATCTGCCGCCGGCATGGCACAGGATGCGACCGGTTTCGGCGCACGTTCCATTTCCACCAGGCACATACGGCAGTTACCGGCGATTGACAGGCGTTCGTGATAGCAGAAACGCGGGATTTCCTTACCGGCCTCTTCACAGGCCTGAAGGACTGTCGCCCCGGCTTCTACTTCAACTTCAATACCGTCAACTGTTAGTTTCGGCATGTCTCAATCCCTCTCAACAGGCCTCTCTCAGGCCGCGATCCGTGCGCGATATTCCTTGATCCGACGTTCCATTTCGGGACGGAAATGACGGATAAG
>NZ_DBGS01000048.1:7895-13240 GCF_002295455.1 Thalassospira sp. UBA848
TCGACCTGTTTGGTCACATCCCACAACAGATCAATCTCATCAAGCGTGGCCTCGCCGCGGACCATGCGCGTCATCATGCGCATCATCCAGCCGGTACCTTCACGGCACGGCGTGCACTGGCCACAGCTTTCATGCTTGTAGAATTCCGACAGACGCGCGATCGCGTAGACAATGTCAGTCGACTTGTCCATGACGATGACAGCGGCCGTACCAAGACCGGAGCCAACTTCACGCAGGCCGTCAAAGTCCATCAGAACGTCGTCACAGACGTCTTTTGGCATCAGCGGAACAGATGAACCGCCCGGAATAACCGCAAGAAGGTTGTCCCAGCCGCCGCGAACGCCGCCGCAATGCTTTTCGATCAGTTCCTTGAGCGGAATGCTCATGGCTTCTTCGACAGTGCACGGTTTTTCAACGTGACCGGAAATGGCAAACAGCTTGGTACCGTGGTTGTTTTCACGACCGAAGCTTGAGAACCAGGAACCGCCGCGACGCAGAATGGTCGGAACGGCTGCGATCGACTCAACGTTGTTCACAGTGGTCGGGCAACCATACAGACCAGCGTTTGCCGGGAATGGCGGCTTCAGGCGCGGCTGACCTTTTTTACCTTCAAGGCTTTCGATCAGGGCGGTTTCTTCGCCACAGATGTAAGCGCCGGCACCAAGGTGCAGGTAAATGTCAAAATCCCAACCCGAACCGCAGGCATTTTTTCCCACCAGACCGGCTTCATAAGCCTGGTCGATGGCAATCTGCAGGTTGGATGCCTCGTGATAGAACTCGCCGCGGATATAGATATAAGCCGCGTGGGCGTTCATCGCGAAGCTTGCCAGAAGGCAACCTTCAATCAGGGTGTGCGGATCATTACGCATGATCTCGCGGTCTTTACAGGTGCCCGGTTCGCCTTCGTCGGCGTTAACCACGAGATAGCTCGGACGACCATCAGATTCTTTTGGCATGAAGGACCATTTCAGGCCGGTCGGGAAGCCAGCGCCCCCACGACCACGCATACCGGATGCTTTCATCTCGTCGATGATCCAGTCGCGGCCCTTTTCGATCAATGCCTTGGTACCATCCCAGTTACCACGGGATTGCGCGCCCTTGAGGCCGAAATCCTGGAAACCATACAGGTTGGTAAAGATACGATCCTTATCCTGCAGCATATCAGGCGTCCCCTTCGCTTGCATTCGCGTCCTGCGGGGCTGCACCGCAGCCACAGAAAGCCTTCAGAACCTTCGGACCATCGATCGGCTCACACCCTTTGCGGCCGCTCTGCGGGCCGGCTTTCGGCTTCTCGCCCTTTTTGAGGGCATCAAGAATGGCCTTGGTGCTTTCCGCAGTCAGGTCTTCGTAATAATCGTCGTTAATCTGCATCATCGGGGCGTTAACACACGCACCGAGGCACTCAACTTCGATCATGGTGAACTGACCGTCTTCGGTGGTTTCGCCAACGCCAATGCCGAGTTCCTTTTTGCAGGTATCGACAACGTCAGCAGAACCGCGAAGCCAGCACGGCGTGGTGGTGCAAACCTGGATGAAGTTCTTACCCACCGGGGCAAGGTTATACATCGTATAGAAGGTTGCGACCTCGTAGACGCGAATGGCCGGCATTTCGAGCATGTCGGCAATGTAATCCATTGCGACGGTCGGAACCCAGTTACCCTCGGTCTGACGCTGTGCCAGATCAAGCAACGGCATGACCGCACTTTGCTGGCGGCCTTCCGGATACTTGGCGATGATCTTCTTTGCCTTTTCCTGATTTTCAGGCGTGAATGCAAAGCTGGTCGGTTGAAGCTCTTTCGGAGCTGGTCTTCTCAAATGGCTCATCGGTCAATCTCACCGAACACGATATCTAGCGACCCGATATTGGCAACGACGTCGGCCAACATGTGACCTTTGGACATGAAGTCGAGGCCTTGGAGGTGCGGGAACCCCGGGGCGCGGATTTTGCAGCGATACGGACGGTTCGAGCCATCCGAAACAAGATACACACCAAACTCGCCTTTCGGTGCCTCGACCGGGGCATAGCATTCGCCAGCCGGAACGTGGAAACCTTCGGTGAAGAGTTTGAAGTGGTGAATAAGGGCTTCCATCGAACGCTTCATCTGCGCACGCGACGGCGGTGCCACTTTGTTATTTTCAACAATAACAGGACCATCCGGCATATTCTTGATGGCCTGCTTGATGATGCTGAGCGACTGCCACATTTCCTCGAAACGGACAAGGAAGCGGTCATAGCAATCGCCGTTCTTGCCGACAGGAATGTCGAAGTCGAAATCTTCGTACGAGTCATAAGGCTGAGATTTGCGCAGATCCCATGCCAGACCCGATGCGCGAATGTTCGGACCGGTGAAGCCCCAATCAAGGGCCTCTTCCGCACTCACGACACCGATATCAACCGTACGCTGTTTGAAGATACGGTTGCCGACCAGGACGCGGTCGAAGTCTTTCATGAAGGTTTCGAAATGTTCAGCCCAGTCCGAAATATCATCAAGAAGACCGGCCGGCAGGTCGGCTGCAACACCGCCCGGACGGAAATAGTTGGCGTGAAGACGGGCGCCACAGGCGCGCTCATAGAACTCCATGAGCTTTTCACGTTCTTCAAACGCCCAAAGCAGCGGCGTCATCGCGCCGACGTCCAGTGCAAAGGTCGTCAGGTTCAGAAGATGGTTCAGAATACGACCGATCTCCGCATACAGAACACGGATATACTGCGCACGCTTGGGCACTTCGACGCCCATCAGCTTTTCGATGGCCAGGCAATATGCATGTTCCTGGTTCATCGGCGCAACATAGTCGAGACGGTCGAAATACGGGGTCGCCTGAATATAGGTCTTATATTCGATCAGCTTTTCCGTACCACGATGCAGAAGACCAATATGCGGGTCGGAACGTTCGACGACTTCGCCGTCCATTTCCAGAACCAAACGCAGAACGCCGTGCGCCGCAGGGTGCTGCGGGCCGAAGTTCATGGTCATGTTTTTGATTTTTTGTTCGGACATCAGGCGTTGCCCTCCGCCTTTTCATCACCCGGAAGAACATGCTGGATGCCTTCCCACGGGCTTTCGAAATCGAAATTACGGAAATCCTGAACCAGTTTGACCGGCTCGTAGACAACACGCTTCTGTTCGTCGTCATAGCGCACTTCGACATACCCTGTCAGCGGGAAGTCCTTACGCAGCGGATGACCTTCGAAACCATAGTCGGTCAGGATACGGCGGGGATCCGGATGATCGGCGAAGAAGATACCGTACATGTCCCACGCTTCGCGCTCGAACCAGTCGGCGGCGCTGAAAAGCGAGACACAGCTTGGTACCGGGGTGTCTTCGTCGGTACGGACCTTCACACGAATGCGCAGGTTATGCTTCAGAGACAACAGGTGATAGACGACGTCGAAACGCTCGGAGCGTTCCGGGTAGTCTGCACCACAAACATCAATAAGCTGCTTGAACAAGCAGCCGGTATCATCCCGAAGGAAGGTCAGAACTTTAAGGATATCATCGCGCTTGGCGACGATGGTCAACTCGCCGTAACGAATCTCGCTTTCGAGGAGTTCGTCGGCCAGCTGGGACGCCACCAGATCTTTCAGATCGTTCAAAGCAGCGCTGTTATCGCTGAGCAGTTCGCTCATGCAAGCCCCCTATTACGGATCAGCGTGTCAGGACACCGGTACGGCGGATTTTCTTTTGCAGCTGCATCACGCCGTAAATCAGCGCTTCGGCTGTCGGCGGGCACCCGGGAACGTATACGTCCACCGGCACAACGCGATCACAACCGCGAACCACCGAATAAGAATAGTGATAGTAACCGCCGCCATTGGCGCACGAGCCCATCGAAATGACCCAGCGCGGCTCTGCCATCTGGTCATAGACCTTACGCAGTGCCGGGGCCATTTTGTTGGTCAGCGTACCAGCAACGATCATCACGTCCGACTGACGCGGGCTTGGGCGGAAAACCAGGCCGTAACGGTCAAGGTCATAACGCGACGCAGCCGAATGCATCATTTCAACAGCACAGCAGGCCAGACCGAAAGTCATCGGCCACAGGGAACCGGTGCTTGCCCAGCTTGCGAGCTTATCGAGATTGGCAAGGACAAAGCCCTTGTCGTTCATCTCGTCAAACACGCCCTTAAGCAGTGCATCCTGATCCGAACCGGGTGCCAGGGGTGCGCCTGAGTTGGTGCTCACTCCCATTCCAAAGCTCCCTTCTTCCATTCGTAGATAAAGCCGACCGTCAAAACAGCCAGGAAGATCACCATCGACACAAAGCCGAACGTCCCGATGTCACCAAGGGTCACAGCCCACGGGAACAGGAAGGCGACTTCGAGGTCGAAAATAATGAACAAGATTGCGACCAGATAGAAACGGACGTCGAACTTGATGCGCGCGTCCTCAAACGGCGCAAAACCGCATTCGTATGCAGACAGTTTCTCGACATCCGGTGCCTGCTTGGCAAGAACCAGCGACGCGATGACGATTACCGCCGAAAGACCGACGGCGATCCCGATGAACACCAGGATCGGAAGATATTCCGAAAGAAGCTCTTGCATCTCTCTGACCTCTCAAGAACAGGCCTTTTGACCCGACCAGGTCCCCACCTGGCCAATTACGGCGCACCATAACGTATGCACCGCACAAGTTCCAGCCCTCAAGCGCGTTCGACACACCCTAAGGCCGGAAACTTTCTAATCTTTTTGCCATTCACTATCGTCCGATATCGGGCTGGACGTCGACATGATCAAGACCCAATCGTGCGAAGCAGCATAAGCAACACATGAAATGGCGACCGCGGAAAAGACAATGCGCCCCATAAAAAGACAACAGATGATGGATCATGGCGCGAGCGACGAGACTTGAACTCGCGGCCTCCGGCGTGACAGGCCGGCGCTCTAACCAACTGAGCTACGCCCGCTAAATGACCATCAATCGGCGCGCCTTTGTTAGACCACACCCCAAACCAAGTCAAGCAGCTAGCAACGTTTTCAACCCATTCGACAATTGCACCTGCAAACATCGCCCAATGCGGGTCAATTTGGCCCGGGATTTGTACCGCATTAATCAATTTTGTACATTTAGGGTGCTTTATACCTATGGGGCTTTGCAAAGGGGCGTCGGCTTTTATAGAATTGTTGACAAATAACCCCTATCTTACGGTGCGATAGAGGCAGGTTCGGCAGTCAGGTTCCACTACCGAACAGAGTCATTACGACGGAGAAGACCACCCGTGGGGCGCGTTAAAGAAGAATACAGATCACTTGCCGGACCTGAAAAGGCAGCGATTCTCATGCTTGCTCTTGGGGAAGAGCACGCGACCAAGATGTTCAGCATGATGGATGACGAGGAAATCAA
>NZ_DBGS01000102.1:0-18132 GCF_002295455.1 Thalassospira sp. UBA848
CACGGTATTCGTTGCTCGGTCGAATCCACTGGTGGTTCGGTTTACAACATCAACACCATTCGTACCGGCGAGCTGGACATGGGTGTTGCCCAGTCTGACTGGCAGTACCATGCCTATAACGGTACTTCGAAATTCGAAGACCAGGGTCCGTTTGAAGACCTGCGCGCTGTGTTCTCCGTCCATCCGGAGCCGTTCACCGTTGTTGCCCGTGCAGATGCCGGCATCAAGACCTTTGACGACCTCAAAGGCAAGCGCGTGAACATCGGTAACCCGGGTTCCGGTCAGCGCGGCACCATGGATATCGTTCTTGCTGCCAAGGGCTGGACCCTTGATGACTTCTCGCTGGCATCCGAACTGAAGCCGGCTGAACAGTCCCAGGCACTTTGTGACAACAAGATCGACGCGATGATCTACACCGTTGGTCACCCGTCCGGTTCGATCCAGGAAGCAACCACTGCCTGTGATTCGGTTCTGGTTGAAGTTGCCGGTCCGGCAATCGACAAGCTGATCGCTGACAACCCGTACTACCGTGCAGCCACCATTCCGGGCGGCATGTATCGCGGTAACCCGGATGATGTTGTGACCTTCGGCGTTGGTGCGACCTTCGTATCCTCGACCAACACCGATGCAGACATCGTCTACAACGTTGTCAAAGCAGTCTTCGAAAACTTTGATGACTTCAAAAAGCTGCATCCGGCATTTGGTGTCCTGCAGAAAGACGAAATGATCAAGGACGGTCTGTCGGCTCCGCTGCATGACGGCGCTGCGCAGTACTACAAAGAAGCAGGCCTGATGTAATCAGGTTTGGGACGGAGGGCGTTTTCGCCCTCCGTTTTGCTTTTGCGCCCAGCGGGTTTGCTCACAAAAATTGAATAATACGAACACCATCATTTGGGTGTTGGAGTACTCCGTTGGGGACCGGGTGTGTGTCGACGGAGGCTTTTTGTTTCTGGACCACCAGTTCAATTGGCTTTCGTAGTGACCGGGAGTTTGTGATGACTGACGATAAGAAAACCGAAAATCGGTCCGTCGATCAGGGGCTGCAGGACCTGATTGCGGAAAATGATACAGGGGCCCGTCAGCCGACAGGTTTGACGGCGAAAATATTACTCTGGCTTGCAGTTGCATGGTCGCTGTTCCAGCTGTGGATGGCCTCGCCATTGCCATTTATCTTTAATTTTGGCGTTTTGAACTCGACCGAGGCGCGGTCGATCCATCTCGCGTTTGCAATTTTCCTGGCCTTTATGGCTTATCCCGCCTTCAAGAATTCGCCGCGCAGTTATATCCCGATCATTGACTGGGTTCTGGCCGCCGTAGGCGCGTTCTGTGCGGCCTATATTTACATTTTCTATCGCGAATTGTCGGATCGTCCGGGGCTTCCGATCACCGCTGACCTTGTTGCGGCCGGTGTTGGTCTTGTCATGTTGCTCGAGGCAACCCGTCGCGCACTTGGCCCGCCCTTGATGATCGTTGCGATGGTGTTCCTGTCCTATGTCTTCTTTGGCAATGCACCGTGGGTGCCCGATGTTCTGCAATGGAGCGGGGCGAGCTTCTCCAAGGCGATGTCGCATCAGTGGATCACGACCGAAGGCGTGTTTGGTATCGCACTTGGCGTGTCGACCAGCTTTGTCTTCCTGTTTGTCCTGTTTGGATCGCTTCTCGATAAAGCCGGCGCGGGGAACTATTTCATCAAGGTGGCGTTTGCGGCCCTTGGTCATATGCGTGGTGGTCCGGCCAAGGCAGCGGTTTTGTCATCGGCAATGACGGGTCTTATTTCAGGGTCCTCGATTGCCAATGTTGTGACGACCGGTACCTTTACCATTCCGCTGATGAAGCGCGTTGGCTTCCCGGGTGAAAAAGCCGGGGCGGTCGAAGTGGCTTCCTCGGTCAATGGTCAGATCATGCCGCCGGTCATGGGGGCTGCGGCCTTCCTGATGGTGGAATATGTCGGCATTCCGTATCCGGAAGTCATCAAGCATGCTTTCCTGCCAGCAACGATTTCCTATATCGCGTTGATCTACATTGTTCACCTTGAAGCGCTTAAGGCGAACATGAAGGGCCTGCCGAAACGGGTTACTTCCACTCTTGGTCAGACCTTGATCAGATCGCTTCTGTTCGTTCTGTCGCTCGTGGTGCTTTCCGGTATCGTGTATTACGCCATCGTCTTCCAGAAGGGGCTTTTCGGTGATGGCGTTGGGTGGGTCGTGGCGATTGAGTGTGCCGCAATCTATCTCGCAGGGCTCTATTACGCGGCCAAGTATCCGGACCTTGAGATGGATGATCCCAACCAGCCGGTTCTGGAGCTCCCGCCGTTGGGTGAAACCGCAAAGGCCGGCCTGCATTATCTGTTGCCGGTTGTGGTTCTGGTCTGGTTCCTGATGATCGAGCTGAAGTCACCGGGGCTCTCGGCATTTTGGGCAACGGTTCTGATGATCTTCATCATGCTGACCCAACATGCCGCCAAGGGCGTTTTCCGTAAAAGCCATGATGTGGTCAATGACCTGAAGCTTGGCTTGATCGATGTGATTGACGGTTTCGCGACCGGTGCTCGCAACATGATCGGGATCGGTGTGGCAACGGCGGCAGCGGGTATCATTGTCGGCACGGTGTCGCTGACCGGTATCGGTCAGGTGATGGTTGAATTCGTCGAACTGATTTCGGGCGGCAACCTCATGCTGATCCTGATCTTTACCGCCGTGATCAGCCTGATCCTTGGCATGGGGCTTCCGACCACGGCAAACTACATCGTGGTTTCGAGCCTGATGGCACCGGTGATCGTTGAACTGGGGGCCGCGAACGGACTGATCGTGCCGCTGATTGCGGTTCACCTGTTCGTCTTCTATTTCGGCATCATGGCCGATGTGACGCCACCCGTGGGTCTGGCATCCTTTGCTGCGGCCGCGGTTTCGGGGTCAGATCCGATGAAGACAGGCCTGGTCGCGTTCTTCTATTCGATGCGCACAGCCGTATTGCCCTTCCTGTTCCTGTTCAACACCGAGCTTCTGATGATTGGTCTGGATCATCCGGTGGATGTGGTGATCGTGGTGGTGGTGTCGACAATTGCCATGCTTATCTTTGCCGCAGCAACGCAAGGGTATTTCTTTGCCCGTTCGAAGCTGTGGGAAAGTGCGGCATTGCTGTTGATCGCATTCACCCTGTTCCGTCCGGGTTTCTGGCTCGACATGATCGCGCCGCCTTATGAAAACCTGCCGGCAACCACGATTGTTGAAGACGCAGCCAACATGCCACCTGAAACCAGCATTCTTCTGGATGTTGAAGGCATCAGCATCGAAGGCGATGAGGTTTCCAAATCCGTGATGTTGCCGCTTGGTCCGGCAGCATCGGGTGAGGATCGCCTTTATCATGCGGGTATTGGCATTCGTAATGAAGATGGCCGCATCTATATTGATGATCTGGTCTTTGCCGGTCCGGCAGAGAAAGCCGGTCTTGATTTCGATTTTGAAATCACCGCGGTAAAGGTCGAAGCTGATCGTCCGGCCAAGGAAGTCTTCTTTATCCCGGCCTTCCTGTTGCTGGGCGGGATCATAGTTCTTCAACGCCGACGCAAGCGCAGTGAAGATGCGCTTGGTACGGCCTGACAGGGAGAGTGAACATGTACAAGGATATTCTGGTCACAGTAGATCTTGATCATGAGTCTTCCTGGAAGAAGGCCGTTCCGGTAGCCATCAAGCAAGCGCAAAGCTTTGGTGCGCGCCTTCATGTTCTGACCGTGGTGCCCACGGTCGGGATGTCGATGGTCGGCCAGTTCTTCCCGAAGGGCTATGAAACCAAGGTTCTGGATGCCTATAACGAACGTCTGCACGAATTCGTGTCCGAGCACATTCCCTCGGACATCAAGGTTCAGCATATCGTAGGGCAGGGCACGGTGTATGAGGTTATCTTGCAGATCGCCAAAAAGACCAATTGCGATCTGACCGTGATCGGCTCACACCGTCCGGAATTGAAAGACTATCTTTTGGGGCCCAACGCAGCGCGCGTTGTGCGCCATGCGGATTGTTCGGTCATGGTCGTTCGCGACTAGTCCGCGCACGCAGTTTGCATTGAACAAAAAACGGGGGCGATGCCGAAGCATCGCCCCCGTTGCCGTTGGGACGGATCAAGTAATCAGTTCGCTGCACACGGGTTTGCGGCGCACGGATTGGCAGCGCATGGATTGTTTGCTGCACATGGGTTGGCGGCACACGGGCTGCATGGATTAACGACTTTCTTGGCTGCGCAAGGATTTGCAGCACACGGGTTTGCGGCACAAGGATTGGCAGCACACGGGCTGCAGGGCGAACAGCTGGCGACTTCGGCAGTCGGTGCCGGAAGCGGGGATGCCATTGCCATCGGGGTCGCCATGGCAAGGCTGGTGCCGATTGCCATTGCCGGGATCAGTGCCTTTTGCGTGAAGGTCATGGATTTCTTAGTCATTTGGTGCCTCTCTGACGGTTCGGTAAGTTTAACCTCGGGCGTTCCTTCGCCCATCGGTGAGGGCACTATGGTCCAAATTTCACAAGAAGCGGCGTCACATGGTTTCACTGTTATGTGAGTCGCGCGTGTTCCATGCGGGTGCTGCAATGCGCTTGACTAGGGGGCTGTTCCATAAAGAAAATGTCGTAAATCCTTCAACATGATGGTCAAACCGATTGAAAGTGCGGTGAAATTTCCTCATGTTGAAAGGATGGGTGAATGATACTGAACGTGCGGCCCGGCTTGAAAAAAGTGTGAGCCATGCCACCGATCGGAACGGAAGTTTTATGAGATTAGGGAACTGTATCGTCGATATCGGGAAGTTTTGCGCTGTTGCGTGTGTTGTCGGAGTTTCCCAGGCACAGGCTGCGAACGGCGAGATTCCCGAAATGGTTCAGATTCCTTCAGGATGGTTCTGGCAAGGATCGGATTCCGTCGAACGCCAGTATGCTTATCAGATTGATGAGCAGGTCTATGGTCATGACATCAGCCGGCGTAATCGCTGGTATGATCTCGAAAGTGACAAATGGCACGTTCACCTTTTGGGCTATGATATCGGCAAAACACCGGTCACGAATGACCAATATGCCGCTTTTGTTCAGGAAACCGGGCACCCGGCACCAGACATAAGTCAGGAAGATTGGGAACGTCAGGGGCTGATTTACAACTACGAAACCATCTTGCCGTTTTTGTGGAACGATGACAGTCCGCCAACAGGGCGGGGTGATCATCCTGTGGTTCTGGTGTCATGGCAGGATGCAAATGCCTATGCCCAGTGGCTGAGCGACAAAACCGGTGACACCTGGCATTTGCCAGACGAACTGCATTGGGAAAAGGCTGCACGCGGGCCGGATGGAACCTTTTATCCATGGGGCAATATTTTTGACGCTGACCGCCTGAACAGTGCGGACAAGGGGCCGTTTGATACCATGCCGGTCGGTCAGTTTGAAGAAGGTCCCTTTGGTCTTTATGACGGTGTTGGACAAGTTTTCGAATGGACGTCATCATCTTCCCAGGCAGGCTATCGGATTGTTAAGGGTGGTTCCTGGGATGATCGCGGTTGCGGTGTTTGCCGTCCCGCTGCGCGCCATGGACGTCCGGAATTCCTGAAGCATATCCTGATCGGTTTCCGGGTGATGCGCGATCGATAACGTCGCGTCTGCCAAAGATTAGATTTTGCAAGCCAACCAGGAATCACTAACTGTTGATAGGGTTTCATTGGCGCGACGGGGCAAAAACCATCTTAATTTGCATCGGCAAAGTAATGGATGGATTGCAACAATGTTGGTGAAGAAATGACTGAACACACACTTGATTTGGCGTCGATCCCGACAGCCCAACTTGAAAAAATGTTGGCCGCCGGTCGCGATGTTATGGAATGTCATCGGGTGCTCACAGCAACGGGCGACAACATTGTTGGTGAACTGATCAAAAGTGCCGGCACATTCTATGAATGGACACATTACCCCGAAGGTGATGTCTATGATCGCCAGTCACATGCCCAATTCTATTATCATGCCCATCCCAAGGAAGAACGCCGGGACTGGGATGAACATGGACATTTCCACACATTCATGCGTCCGCGCGGGATGCCGGAGGGTTGCAAACCAAAAGAGATAGAAGGTTTTGACTATCCCGAAGGCCCAAATGATGCACTTTCGCATCTGATCGCATTTTCGATGGATGAATTCGGCTTCTGTCAGCGTCTGTTTTCGACCAACCGATGGGTCACTGGCGAAGTCTGGTATGATGCAGAAGACGTGATTAGCATGCTTGACGGGTTTGTCATTGATCATGCGCAGCCATCCTGGCCGGTCAATCGCTGGGTCTCGGGCATGATGGTGCTGTTCCGACCACAGATTGAAAAACTGATACGTGAACGCGATCAGGCTGTCGCCGACTGGAAGGAAAAACACCCGGACCGTGATGTTTACGAAGACCGTGAACTCGAAGTCACATCGACGCTCAATGTGGCGACGGTTGAGCAAATGCGCGCAGTCGGTGAAGAGTTGCTGCGTCGGCGAGAAGCTGCCTAACGCCAGAGTATTTGCCTGGCGTTGCAGCCAGCATTGGTAAATCACAAACAAAATTGAAAATGGCCGGGCACAAAGCGCCGGCCATTTTGCATTTCAAACGGGACGCAAAGATTACTGCGTTTTGAGGAATTCAATAATGTCGGCGATATCCTCATCCTTCTTGAGCTTGAAGGCCATTTTGGAGCGCTGCTTGGAGCCAGCGATTTCGCTGAGCTTGGCAGACGGATCCCGCAGGTAGTCGGTCAGGAATGCCTCGTCTGCTACGAAGCCTTTTTCACATGCAGCCTGATAACCACTCCCGTATTTGTAGCCTTCAACCGTACCGCATTCACGACCGACAGAATCGGCAAGGCTGGGGCCGACCTTGTTTACGCCTGCTTCAAGGCTGTGGCAGGCAGCGCAGCGCTTGAACAGTTTTTCACCTTTTGCCGCATCACCGGCAAGCGCAGGAGCCGCAGACAGGAAGGCGAGGGAGCTGGCAACGAGAGCCAGTTTGCGCGGAAACGTCATTATGGAGCCTCTCTCTTCTTTCAATATTCCCGGTGATCGGGATGATGCGCCAGTTGTTGGCACATCTGTGGGTAATCAAAAGGTCAACGCGGTATATTGTCATGCGTCGAACACGTGCAAGACCGGTTGATCTTCAAAAACTGGTAACCAGATTTAACATAGTGTCGATAAGAACAATTTGAGTTTAGTCAATTTGTGGTCGGTGCTGACGGAATTTGCCAGATTTCTCGTTTTTTGATTGCTGGCAAATAATTTACGACTCAAATAGTGTGTTTCCGCCATGGCGGCAGGCAGTCAGATTTCATCCTTTTGGCACCGGGGAAAGGTTCCCGATGTGTATTGATCAACAGGATGGTTGAAAATCAGGGCCTTGTGCCCCAACTATGGAAAATATGTTTGTCGATTTCCTGCCAGAAGTATAATCTTGCGCAGTAAATTGGCAGCCATATGAGAAGCGTGCCAGGAGATATCTATTGCCACGTATCACCAAAGAAGATCTGAGCAAGCTGGTTCAGGACCCGTCAGGGGAAAACCGTGCGGATACCGCCGAAAAAATCAGTCGTGAATTCACTACTGAAACATTGACGGACAGCGAACGTGTTCTGGCGGAAGATATTTTCCGTTTGATGATCCGTGACGCCGAAGTGCGTGTGCGCAAGGCCCTTGCCAAGAACCTCGCCCAGACACCTTTGGTCCCGCACGATGTTGCGGCAACACTTGCACGTGATGTTGATGATGTTGCGTTGCCGGTTCTGGAATTCTCCGAAGTCCTCAATGATGACGACCTGGTCGACATCATTGGTGACAATGCAGACAGCGTCGAAAAGCAACGGGCCATCGCCTCGCGCGCCCACGTGTCCGAGGTTGTTTCGGCAACGCTTGTTGATATCGGTCATGAAGACGTGATGGTCGATCTGATGTCAAACCAGGGCGCAGAAATCAGTGAAGTTTCGCTGCAAAAGGTTGTTGATGATTTCGGCGACAATGAACGCATTCAGAAGCCGATGATCGAACGTAATCACTTGCCGATCACGATCGCCGAACGCATGGTGACACTGGTATCTGAACGGATGCGGTCGCAACTGATTTCGCGTGGTCATATCCCCGAGGGCATCGTGAATGCCGTGATGACCCAGTCGCAGGAAAGTGCGACCATTGGCCTGCTGGGTGACGGGGTGGAAGAACGCGATGTTGAACTGCTTGTCGAGCATCTTTACACAAACAATCGCCTGACCAGCGGTCTGATCCTGCGTGCGCTGTGCATGGGGGATGTGTCCTTCTTCGAGGCTGCGCTGGCGAAAAGGGCCGGTGTTTCGCTGATCAATACCCGTATTCTCATTCACGACAGCGGCCCGTTTGGTCTTGAGGCGATTTACAACAAGGCCAGCATGCCAGAGCATTTCTTCCCCGGTGTTCGTGCTGCGATCGAGGTAGCGCGCGAGACCTCCTTTGATGGTGAAGAACACGACAAGGAACGCTATTCCCGACGGATGATCGAACGGGTTCTGACCCAGTATGGTGATCTTGGGGTCGAGTTTGACTCAGATGATGTTGACTATCTGATGGGCCGTATGTTGCAGCTCCCCGGTGAACGGGCCATGCACCACTGATTGCAGCCAATCACTATTGACCAAATCGCTGCGAAATCCAGACCGCCCGATGTGCATCATCCGGGCGGTTTTTTGTTGAGCTGTTCTTGCCAAATCGAACCAAATCAAAAAGGGCGCTGTCTTTGCAACAGCGCCCTTTGTCGTTCGTTTCGAAAGCCTCTTGCTACTCAAGCAGCGTATTAGGCATCCAGAGTGCAAGTTCAGGGAAGTACATCACAAGCAACAGCCCCACAACCTGCAGAAGGACGAAGGGAATGATCCCCTTGTAGATCTGCTGGATTGAGATCGACTTTGGCGCCACACCCTTGAGGTAGAACAGGGCAAACCCAAACGGTGGCGTTAAGAAGCTTGTTTGCAGGTTCACCGCCACAAGGACTGCAAACCAGGTCAGGACCTGTGCTTCGGTTGCTTCAAGGCCACCGATATCCAGGTGATGACCGAAATCAAGCTGGGCAATGACCGGTGCGAAGATCGGAAGAACGATCAGGGTGATCTCGACCCAGTCAAAGAAGAAGCCCAGGATGAAGACGATGAGCATCAGCAGAAGCAGAATGCCCCACGACCCCAAACCGGCACTTTCCACCAGATCGATCACCAGATCATCGCCGCCCAGTGAACGGAAGACATAGGAGAACACTGTTGCACCGGCAAACAGGAAGAACAGCATTGCCCCCGTCAGGGCCGAACGTTCACAAACATCCTTGAGGACCGGCCATTTAAGGCGCCCCTTAACCAGTGCCAGGAAGGTCGCACCAACCGCACCAACACCTGCGGCTTCGGTCGGGGTGGCAAATCCGGCAAAGATTGAGCCCAGAACAAGAACGATCAGGAAAACCGGCGGCAGGAAGCTGCGCACCACCATCATCGCAAGATCCTTGCCATGGATGGCTTCACCCTCTGGAAGGGGTGGGGCAAGGCCCGGATTCAATTGGCAGCGCACGAAAATATAAACGGTATAAAGACCCGCAAGGATCAGGCCCGGCAGAATGGCCGCCAAGAACAGGTTACCAACCGACACCGACAGAAGGTCGGACATCAGAACCAGCATGATCGATGGCGGGATCAGAATGCCAAGCGTTCCCGATGCGGCAATCGTCCCTGTCGCAAGCGACGGATCATAGTTGCGGCGCATCATCACCGGCAGCGCCAGCAAGGTCATCATGACAACGGATGCGCCGATAATGCCGGTGGTTGCTGCCATGATGGTGCCCATCAGCGTTACCGACAGTGCAAGACCGCCCGGTACTTTACGCAGCAGCATGTTGAGGCATTCCAGAAGGTCTTCTGCAACACCACTTTTTTCAAGCATCGTGCCCATGTAGATAAACATCGGCACAGCAACCATCACCATGTTTTCGGAGATGCCGCCCCAGATGCGAGAGACGATATTGAAAAATTCGATAAAGGAGAAAACGTCATAGGCGATGCCCAGGAAGCCAAAGCCGATCCCGATGCCTGAAATGACGAACGCAACCGGAAGTCCCGTGAAGACAAGAATGCCGAGCGAGGCAAACATGAACAGCGGAAACCAGTCTTCGATATAGAAGTTACCCATTTGGAATTATCCCCGTTCCGCTCAGTCTTCGATCTTGGCAGCGCCAAGGTCTTCAAGGTGGTGAGTGCCGACATAATAGCCTGCGCGCTTATGCAGGTTTGCCGGGCCAAAGACAAAGACGAAGCATTTCAGGAAGATTGAAAGCCCCGCCATGGCAAGAAGGCCAAAGCCGATGGGAATAGTTGATTTGATGATCCAGCGATGGGTCAGGCCGGTTGTCGCAGCCGATACCTCGTTGTTTTCAAAGGAGCGGGCAACAAAATCAAAACCGAAATACAGCACCAACGCACAGAATGGCAAAACACAAACAATGCCACCGATCATTTCGACGATGGCGCGGGTGCGGGGGCGAAGATTGTCACGAATGAGTTCGATACGAACATGTGAGTCGCGAATATAGGCGAACCCAAAACACAACATAAACAGGCCGGTATGGAGATGCCACTCAAGCTCTTGCAGCTTGATGGAGCCCTGACCGCCAAATTTACGTTGGATCACGTCGTACAGGATGACGATCATCAACGGTATCGCCAGCAGGCTGGCCCACTTGCCCACACGGGTCACGATGGCGTCGATGCCGTCACTAAATTTCAGTAGCGCTTCCATAGAAGGTCTCCCGGGTCTTCTTATCGCGGTCAAGGCCGGGGCACGTGGCACCCGGCCTTGCCGAGATTTGCTTTTGTCGACTGTCTTAACAGTCGTTCAGACCTGTTGGATTATTCGAGATATCCGATGTCTTTCCAGATCTTGTAGTCTTCACGGAAGCTCTGGAGGCTTTCATAGGCCATTTTGAAGTTTGCGTCTTCAGCCGAAAGCTCGGTTGCAACTTCTTCCCATGCACCGCGCATGGTTGCCAGCATTTCCGGCGACCACTTCTTGATGTTCACGCCTTTTTCCTGAAGTTCTTTCAGAGCGTCGAACTGGATTGCTTCACCTTCTGCGAAGCCATATGCAAGGTTGTCGTTACATACAGATTCGATCTGGGCGCGCTGGGTGTCGGAAAGGGCATCCCACTTTTCCTTGTTCATCATCAGATCGAACAGGGTCGACTGCTGATGCCAGCCCGGGAAGTAGTAGTATTTCGCGACCTGATGGAAGCCAAGTTTCAGGTCAATCGCCGGCATGGAGAATTCGGTGGCATCAATGGTGCCAAGCTCAAGTGCCGGATAGATGTCGCCGCCTGCCAGAAGCTGGGTGGAAACACCAAGTTTTTCCATCACTTTTGCGCCAAGACCGAAGAAGCGCATTTTCAGACCTTTGAGGTCTTCTGGCGAATTGATCTCCTTGGAGAACCAACCAGATGCTTCCGGTGCGATCAGGCCGCAGAACAGCGACTTAATGCCATGTTCGGCATACAGCTTGTCAAAGATTTCCTGGCCGCCGCCAAACTTGACCCATGCCAGATATTCACCAGCCTGCGGGCCGAACGGAACGGCACCAAACAGCTGCAATGCCGGAACCTTACCTGCCCAGTAACCCGGGGTGGAGAATGCGGCATCAATCGAGCCGGTCGAAACCGCATCGAAAACTTCCAGTGCCGGCACAAGTGCGCCCGGCTCATAAAACTTGATGCGAACATTGCCGCCGGAAACCTGTTCGATTTTCTCTTCGACGCGTTTGCCAAGCGTACCGAGCTGGGTCAGGCTGCCCGGATAGGTCGAGCCCATTTTCCAGCGAACGCGTTCCTGTGCATCCGCATCAGACGGAGCTGCCGTGAACGCAGCCGCAGCAAGAACGGCAGCGCAGGTTGCCGATTTAAGCACTTTAGAAAAAGTCATTCGTCTTCCTCCCTAAGAAGTCCGAAATTGGTAATACCACGTGAGGCCGACCACCGCCTTTTGCTTTTATTCTTGGGCGGTTTTTTCCCCGATTTTTATGTTGCAGGGCGAAGCATAAGCGTATTTCGCAAGGATGAGCAAGTTTGTTTCATCGTTGGCGAAAGAAAATATCCATATTGCAGCGCAAAAACGCAACTTGCTGTCGGGCGCAAAAGCAGGAATTCCGCATGGGAATGCGTATTTGGAACTCTTCTATCTTGTTCGAAAGTTGAATGCCCAAAAGCTCTATGATCCCCGTCGTTTACGCATCAGCGGTGTCTCTACCCCACTTATCGTATGGGGATTCGCTATCCGTTTGGATCATTTTGTCTTGTTGTTGGCTGAACTGTAGTCTTGCTGCCTGTTGCTGGCATGCAATCGCGCAGACGCGGCAGATCAGATATCCGCAACGGTGTTTACCCGCGGAAATGAAAACGGGCGGCCTTTCAAAGAAAGACCGCCCGACTGATGGTCGGAGCGAGAGGATTCGAACCTCCGACCCCTGCCTCCCGAAGACAGTGCTCTACCAGGCTGAGCTACGCTCCGTCAGTGGGCGGAGGTTTATCCCTTCTTTCCGCGCGGATCAAGCATAAACCCGACGTTTTGGCGGAAAAAATGCCAGTTTGGTGTTGTTGTGGAGCGGGGAAGAAACAAGCAATTGAAATTCATGGCCGCGCGCATGTTGTTGGCGCGACAGAACCCGGATTGAAACGCAAAAGGCCCCGAAACGCATAAACGTTTCAGGGCCTTTGAATGATGGTCGGAGCGAGAGGATTCGAACCTCCGACCCCTGCCTCCCGAAGACAGTGCTCTACCAGGCTGAGCTACGCTCCGTCATTCTGCGAAGCCGGGTGATAATGGTTTATCGCAGGCGACGCAAGATATTTTTGCGCCTTCCCATGTGACCCCGGCATGCGTCACGGGAATATCGATCAGTACGGGCGTGAAATGCAGAACTCGACAGCCTCAATCATGGCGTCCTTGATCGGGCCATCTTCAAAGCGTGACAGGGTGTCGATTGCTTTTTGACCAAACTCACGCGCACGGTCCATGGATGCATCAAGCGCATTATATTTGCGGATCAGTTCCTGGGCTCGATCCAGATCGCCATCCTGGAAGTCCTGATCTTCCATGCAGCGACGCCAGAAGGTTTTTTCCTCTTCGTCACCGTTGGCATAGGCGATGATCACCGGAAGCGTCACCTTGCCGTCGCGGAAATCATCGCCGACGGTTTTGCCAAGGGTTGCCTGATGGGCGGAATAATCCAAGACATCGTCAATCAGCTGGAAGGCGGTGCCAAGATAGATCCCATAGAGACGAAGCGCTTCTTCGTCCTCGGCCGTTCGGTCGGCAATGACGGCACCAATCTGCGATGCCGCGCCAAACAGCGCGGCGGTTTTTGCGGTGATGACTTCCAGATAGGCCTCTTCGGAGGTACCCATGTCATTGGCGGTCGAAAGTTGAAGAACTTCGCCCTCGGCAATGACGGCAGATGCCTGTGCCAGAATATCAAGAACGCGCAAGGAGCCGGTTTTGACCATCACGACAAAGGCGCGCGCAAACAGGAAATCACCTACCAGAACGCTGGCTTCGTTGCCAAACAGCGCATTGGCAGATGCCTGACCACGGCGCAGCTGGCTTTCGTCGACCACGTCATCATGCAGAAGGGTTGCGGTATGGATAAACTCAACACAGGCCGCAAGATCGACCGCATGCGGGCCGTCGCCATAGCCACAAAGCCGTGCCGATGCCAAAGTCAGCATCGGACGCATGCGTTTGCCGCCGGCAGCCACAAGATGGGTGGCCAGTTGCGGAATCAGGGCGACTTCACTGTGCATGTTGTCGATGATCACCTGATTGACGCGCTTCATGTCGTCGTCGACGAGGTTGACCAGTGAATCAAGGCTCGGCTGAGTCTTTGTCTGCGGTGCGGTATTGGTCACGCTGTATTCCGACTTCTCAAATGGCATCTTCGCTGCCTGCGTCGGCGAAGATTGCAAATAACAGCAGGCGGCCTCAACATAGATAGGCCTAGCTGTTGTGGTCAAGTGGACAAATGCGGTTCCAGTCCTGCTTTAACCGCAGACAATTCAGGGTTTCTTGCAGAGGATTTTGTAAACCACGACTGCAAGCTCCTACATTATAGAGATATTATCGTTTTTTGGATTTCTTCTTATTTCACAACGTATGCAAGACCAGACCACAGTTTGAAGGAAAATGCAGATGATCGAACTTTTTCGCAGTAACGATCCCATCGAGCTGAGCTGGGCACAGGCTGTTCTGGCCGATGAGGGTATCGACAGCCATATTTTTGACTACCACGCCAGTATCATCGAAGGGTCCATCGGTGCCTTGCCAAGGCGTTTGATGGTGGATGGTGATGCAGAAAGTCGCGCGAAATATGTTCTTGATCTTGCCAGACGCGAACTGGATGAGCATAACGCCAAAAGTGACGCTTCGGACGCGGTGACGTCTGAGTAACATTTGCATCAACCCGGAATGACAGATCAGGACATTTGATGGTGAGCACAGCCACACGCTTTGAAGTGCCCGACTTCCCGGAAGAACGGATCAGTCATGATTATCTTCTTGGCGGGTCGGTGGTGCTCAAGCAGCCTGTCGACGGTTATCGTGCGGCGGTGGATGCGGTGTTGCTGGCTGCATCGGTTTCGATCAATTCGCGTCGTGACGAAAAGATCCTTGATGTTGGTGCGGCTGTCGGATCGGCCGGGCTATGCGTGGCGCGTCGCCTTGAAGCAGCAAGGGTTACAGGTGTCGAGCTGCAAGATGACCTGTACGCCCTGTTTTGTCGCAATGTGATGGAAAATGATCTGGCGGGGCGTGTGACGCCTGTTCATGGTGACATCAATGACGCCCGCCTGCCGCTGGTGGCAGAAAGCTTTGATCAGGTCATCTCCAACCCGCCTTATTATGCCGGGGGCACACGGCCCAGCAATGAAAGCCGTGCGAAAGCCCATCAGGAAGGCACCGCAGACCTTAAGGACTGGATCGCCTTTTGCCTCAAAATGGTGCGGCAAAAGGGACGGATCACGTTGGTGCATCGCGCCGATCATCTGGACCGGATCATTGGTCTTTTGCATGGGCGAGCCGGTGACATGACGGTTTATCCGATCTGGAGCAAAGCGGATGCCGAGGCGCCCTTGCGTGTGATTGTCTCGGCGCGTAAAGGCGTTGCGTCGCCATTAACCATGCGGCGCGGGATCGTTTTGCATGATGAAGGCGGGGCTTATTTGCCCGAAACGGATCGCCTTTTGCGCAATCCAATGGCATTGCCCGGTTTCTAAATCGGTCGAACTTCAATATAAGGGCACAGTGGCTGCGATGGATGTCGCAGATAAATCCGTGCTTTGGGACCTGACATGCTGAGTTTTTCGAAAATCCTTTTCACTGCGCTTGTTGTCGTTGTCGTCTGGCAGGGCTTCAAGCTGTTTAACCGCAGCAAACAGGTTTCCAGCAACGAGCAGCCCAAGCAAACCGGCCAGGAAAAGAAAAAACAAACCAAGCCGATTGCCCACGAGCTTGAAAAATGCCCGCATTGCGGCGTTTACCATGCCGAAGGCAATGCACATCGCTGCGACACGTAAGCCTTTTTAACGACAAAATCCGGGCTCCGATCAGATCGCGTTTGTGGCATTCGACTTTGGGGCAATCCGCACAAATTTGGCTTGGATTTTTCCCGATAATCGATGATCTATGTTGCTGCAATGCGGCATGATGGCGTTTGGCAGGATGTAAGGGTTGCAAATTCAGCGCGTCTCAGGGCTTTTGCCTTCTTGACCGCGCGGGGGCAGGGCGGTAGCTTGCCGCACTAAATTTACAGACAACAGAAATAGAGAGTTCGCGCCATGGCGCTCGACGGGTCGCAACGTCCCCCTTCATTCCAGGAAATCATTCTTCGACTGCAAAGCTATTGGGCTGATCAGGGATGTGTCATCCTGCAGCCTTATGACTTGGAAGTTGGTGCCGGTACCTTCCACACCGCGACAACCCTGCGCGCGCTTGGTCCGGAAACCTGGAATGCAGCCTATGTTCAGCCGTCCCGGCGTCCGACCGATGGTCGTTACGGCGAGAACCCCAACCGTCTGCAGCACTACTACCAGTTCCAGGTGCTGATGAAGCCGTCACCCTCCAATTCGCAGGATTTGTATCTGGGGTCGCTCAAACATCTGGGCATTGACCCGATGGCCCATGATATTCGCTTTGTCGAGGATGACTGGGAAAGCCCGACGCTGGGCGCATGGGGTCTTGGCTGGGAAGTGTGGCTTGATGGTATGGAAGTCACCCAGTTCACCTATTTCCAGCAAGTCGGCGGTTTTGAATGCAACCCGGTCCCGGTCGAGCTGACCTACGGTCTGGAACGACTGGCGATGTACATTCAGGGTGTCGAGAACGTTTACGACCTTGATTACAACGGCGCTGGCGTAAGTTATGGCGACGTGTTCCTTCAGAATGAACGCGAACAGTCGACCTATAACTTTGAAGTCGCAAACACCGACATGCTGTTCCAGCACTTCAAGGATGCCCAGGCCGAGTGTGCGGTGAATATCGAACGCGGTCTGGCCCTGCCGGCCTATGAGCAGGCCATGAAGGCATCCCATCTGTTTAACCTCCTTGATGCGCGCGGTGTGATTTCCGTGACCGAACGTGCGGCCTATATCGGCCGTGTTCGTGACATGTCGAAATCCTGCTGCGAAGCGTGGCTGCGGTCGCGTGGCCATCTGAACGAGGAGGCTTAAGTCATGGCCGAATTGCTGCTTGAACTGTTTTCCGAAGAAATCCCGGCCCGCATGCAGGCACGTGCGGCACAAGACCTGTCGAAACTGGTCACTGATGGCCTGAAGGCCGCCGACCTTGGGTTTGACAAGGTCGAAGCACTGGTGACCCCGCGTCGCCTGACCCTGATTGTCGATGGTCTGCCGGAAAAACAGCCAGACCTGCGCGAAGAGCGCCGGGGTCCGCGTGCCGATGCCCCGGAAAAGGCTATCAATGGCTTCCTTGCGGGCAATGCTGTCACCCTTGATCAGTGCGAAAAACGCGAAACGCCCAAGGGTGTTTTCCTGTTCGCCATTGTCGAACAGAAGGGTCGCGCAGCGTCCGAGGTCATCAACGACATCATCGAAGATGCCATGAACAAACTGCCCTGGCCGAAATCCATGCGCTGGGCAGATCAGAAAATCCGTTGGGTGCGCCAGCTTGACCGCATTCTTTGCCTGTTTAACGGCAAGGTTATTCCGGTCACCTACGGTCCGGTCACCGCCCGCGATACCACCCGTGGTCATCGTTTCCTGGCCCCGGCAGAGTTCAGCGTTGCGAACGCCGCTGACTACAAGGAAAAACTGCGCGCAGCCAAGGTCATGCTTGACCGTGAAGAACGCAAGCAGGTCATCCTTGAGGGTGCCAAGAAACTGGCAACGTCCGAGGGCTTCGCGCTTCTGGAAGACAACGGTCTTCTGGAAGAAGTCTGTGGTCTGGTCGAATGGCCGGTTCCGGTCATGGGCAAGGTCGATGACCAGTTCATGGACATCCCGCGAGAGGTTCTGGAAACCTCGATGCGTGAACATCAGAAATATTTCGTGGTCGAAGACAAGGCAGGCAAACTTGCCGCGCGCTTCATCACGGTTTCGAACATGGTTACCGCAGACCAAAACGCCAAGATCATCGCCGGGAACGAACGTGTTCTGCGTGCACGTCTGCATGATGCCAAATTCTTCTGGGATCAGGATCGGAAAGTGACGCTGCAATCGCGTCTGCCGAAACTTGATAACATCGTCTTCCATGCCAAGCTGGGCTCGCTTGCTGAACGTGTCATGCGTTTGCGCGGTCTGGCACGTGAACTGTCAGCCGACATTCCGAATTGCGATGTCAAACTGGCAGACCGCGCAGCAGAAATCGGCAAGGCCGATCTGGTGTCGCAGATGGTGTTTGAATTCACCGAACTGCAGGGACTGATGGGGAAATACTACGCCGAAAATGACGGCGAAGCCCCGGAAGTCGCCAACGCCATTGCCGAGCATTACGCACCGGCCGGTCCGTCGGACATGTGCCCGACAGCGCCGGTGTCGGTTGCGCTGGCTCTGGCTGAGAAGCTTGATACCCTTGCCGGGTTCTTT
>NZ_DBGS01000011.1:0-3130 GCF_002295455.1 Thalassospira sp. UBA848
TGTTCCAGATAAGGCGCTTCACGAGGAGATCCGGCGAACACTAATTGGCATTGATGGCATCAGCGGAATTCATCACCAGCACCTCTGGTCCCTGGATGGTGAACAGCATGTACTGACGGCCCATATCGTAGTGGATCACGAGGGAGTTTTTGGTCCTGACGAATACTGCGCCATCAAACAATCCATTGCTATGGCGCTCGAACAATACCCGCTGGCTCACACCACAATTGAAATCGAGCTGACCGAAGAAGCTTGCCGGGATCAACCCGTGCCCAGCCAAACGGATCAGCACTAACAAGAGAACTTCGTATGTCCATACTTTCCACGCTCGGTTTGTTCATCATCACCGCTATTGCGGAAATAGTTGGCTGTTATCTTCCATACCTCTGGCTGAAGAAGTCGGCATCCGCATGGGTTTTGCTGCCGGCAGCGTTCAGCCTAGCGCTGTTTGCCTGGCTACTGTCTCTTCATCCAACCGCAGCGGGCCGGGTTTATGCGGCCTATGGCGGCGTCTATGTTTCGGTGGCCATACTGTGGTTGTGGGGTGTGGATGGGATTCGCCCGCATCTGTGGGATTTTGTAGGCGTGGCCATCACCTTGTTAGGGATGGGCATTATCATGTTTGCGCCGAGATGATTTCGATCCTGCGGATTTACTTTCCCTTTTTTAGGGATTCAGCGTTCAGCAACAAGCTCATTTTTTCCATCAGAATGATTGATGCGTTATTATTGAACTGCTGTCCTTCCTCAATGTACTCCCAAACGGTAGCATCACTTTTCCAGCCTCCTTGCTTTTTAATCAGTTCAAAGTCCACGCGCTCCCGTGCCGCCGAGGTAGAGAGGCCGCGACGAAAACTATGACTGCTTAAGTCGGGTGCAAAATCGAACTGGCAGGCCTTGCCCAAGGTTTTGAGAAGATCGTTTACCGCCCCTGGATTCAGCGCTCTTTCCTGAACATGGTCCCAGCGGTTGATGGGCCTGAAGAGGGGGCCCTCATTGATACCAGCTACTCTAATCCATGCTTCGATCGCTGTAGCCGGACAACAACTTTCAGCCCCAAAAGGTAAAGCACGAACCAACCCCGTTGATTGCTGATCGGTTTTGGAGCGAGGCAACCGAATGATCAGACCTTCCGGCTCCCAATTCACATCACTGGTTTGAATCGCAACCAGTTCGCTGCGGCGGAAAGCCCCAAAAAAGCCGGTTAATACCAGCGCAATGTCCCGGTGCTTTTTTTTGCTGTCTGGGAGTTGCCGCATGTGATTCACCATTTCGGCGATGTGCTCCAGACGCAGTGTCTTGGCTTTGCGCTTGGGCTGACCATGAGTGCGACGGATGCCTTCCATGGTTTTGCGGACCAACGGATCACTTATCGGATCAATGAGTCCTTGGTAATGGTGCCATTGGCTAATGGCGGTCAGGTGCAGATCCAGGGTCCGGGTGTTGAGCGATTCGGCTCTGCCCAGCAGGTACCGGACGACAGTATCCCGGTCTGTGGGCAGGCGACCACCCCATTTTTCAAATTGCCGAATGGCCGAACGGTAGGCTTTACGCGTGTTGTCGGACGTCGCTGCCTGGAGGTATTGCCGCAATGACTCGGATTCCTGGCGTTCAACCAGGGTCGAATCCTCATTACGTAATGACAAGTCGTTAGCCTGTTTTGGTGGTTTGTTGTTCATGAATAGGATTTCCTTCGATGTCACCCAAAAGGCGGCTATGTACCGGTGTTACAAGTCGAAAATTTATGGCTCAATCCATTAACCTACGATAATGAGCATTATCGTAGGTTAATATTATAAATTCAAATCGTCTTTAAAAGCTATATAATTATGTTATATTACGTGTTACGTAATACGGTATTAAATAATCTGAAAGGAAATTCCTATGGCCCGCGCCGGAGTCACATATCACGATGTCGCCAAAGCCGCCGAAGCCATCAAAGCTCAAGGCCAGGAGCCAACGGTGGATCGGGTTCGAGAACATTTGGGCACCGGCAGCAAAAGCACGATCGCGCCACTACTCAAGCGCTGGCGTTCCGATAACGGGGACGCGGCCGATACCAATGGACTCCCGAGCGACTTGGTGGAGGTCGTGAAATCTCTCCACGAACGAGTGCAGCAGATGGCCGACCACCGCATCGAGCAGGCCCGACAGGAGTTCAAAGGGCTGAATGAAGATCTCCGGAAAAAGCTCGACGACGCCAGCAACGCGATTACGCAGCTCACTGCCCGCCAGAAAGATTTAGAAATCCAGATCGGGCAACTTACCAACGAAGTAGACCAGAAAACTCAGGCTCTGGAAGATACACGCATCAACCTGACCAAGGCAGAGATGCAACGGGACGAGGCTATTGCCCGGACCGCCGATTTGAAAGAAACCGTCACGGAACTCAAGCAGGAAAACCGGGATATCCGTGACCATTTCGAGCATTACCAGCAGCGAACAGCCGAAGATCGTCAACAGGAGCGCGAACAATTTCGTTCGGTTAACCAGGGATTGAAAGACCAGATCCTGGATCTGCAACACCGGCTCACCCAGGCCGAGTCAAGATCGTCCGAGCTGTTGGATGCCAATGCGCAGTTAGAAAACAATGCCGATAAACTTGAACAGGCCAATGCAACGCTAAACAGGGACCTAAACGGAAAGGTAGATGATATCCAGAAGCTGAAACGCGACCTTGAAGACGCCATGACGAAGAACCGGAAAAACCAGCATAAAAATGAGCAATTGGCAGAAAAAATATCTGCTCTCACTGTTCAGAAAGCAGAAGTCGATAAGGAAGTGGCCGTGTTATCACAGGCTTTGGAGGCCACCAAAACCGAATTGAAAACCACACAGGATAAAGTGACGTATCTGACCGACGAGAACAAAGCAATTCTTCAGGAAAAGGCGGTGATCCAGGGGCAATTTAAACAGCTCCAAGGTTCGCTATAATTATGGTCAAACTTGTCAAATTTGGAGGTTCTTCCACAAGGAAAATGGCAGGTTAGCGCTTTTGTACGAAAACCTACACTTGCAAGGACTCAAGAGGACTGAAACCGCAGGATCTGATTCTGACCAATAAACGACCATCTGGCTGTTTAATGAAGTAATCGTTGCCGACCCTCATGTAGCGCGCCATTCTATTTTTC